>NZ_AZRM01000008.1 GCF_002895605.1 Petrotoga miotherma DSM 10691 | reverse complement strand
TAGAGTATTCATATGGTATGAAACAGATGAAGTCTCCAGATTTTCAAGTGATCAAAAGTGAGGAGGATTTCAAAAGAGAAATTCTACCAGTTTATCCATTGACGTCTGGTATCTTCCAAACAATTATGCGAAAAATAGCAAAAGAAGCTATTCAACAGACATATTTTTTAGAGGAATTTTTACCTGAAGAATTCGTTCAAGGGTTCAACTTATTAGATTTGAAAAAGCGAATAAAAGGAATCCATTTTCCTTTAAGTATTTATCATAAAGAAAGGGCTTGGTACTCTTTAAAATACGAAGAGGCAATTTTATTTGAGTTAGCAATGATCTATCTGAAATTAAAGATGAAAGAAATGAAAAAAGGTGAGAAGAAGGAGATAAAAGGAGAATTATCAAAAAAATTTCTCAAGACTTTAAATTTTGAACTCACTCAAGCCCAAAAAAGAAGTTATGAGGAAATTAGAAAAGATTTAATTTCCCCATATCCTATGAACAGACTTTTACAAGGGGATGTTGGTTCTGGTAAAACCGTTGTTTCAGAACTAGCGATTATAGATGTCTGTGAATCTGGTTATCAAGCGGCGGTTATGAACCCCACCTCTGTTTTATCAAAACAACAGTTTAAAAGACTATCAAAAGATTTAGAGCCGTTAGGGTTGAAAGTAGCTTTGTTAACAGGAGATACGAGGGAAAGTGATAAAATATTAATAAAAGAAAAGCTAAAGTTGGGAGAAATTGATGTTGTGGTTGGTACCCATGCAATTATTCAACAAGATGTAGAATTTAAAAAACTAGGGTTGGTGGTTATTGATGAACAACATAGATTTGGAGTGAATCAAAGACTGGAACTCATTAAAAAAGGGAATCATCCTGATATTTTGGTTATGACTGCTACTCCTATTCCTAGAACTTTAGCAATGACTTTTTATGGTGACTTAGATGTTAGCTTAATTGATGAAATGCCTAAAGGAAGAAGGCCTATTAAAACAATACTTGTAGCTGAATCCAACAGGAAAAGTTTGTATGAGTTCGTTAAAGAAGAATTAGATCAGGGGAATCAAGTTTTTTTCGTGTATCCTTTGATAGAAGAATCTGAAGCCTTAGAATTAAAAAACGCGATAAGTATGTATGAAGAGTTAAATAAAGTATTTGAAAAATATAAAGTGGGACTTTTACATGGGAGGCTTTCATCTTCAGAAAAAAATGACGTTATGGACAAATTTGTTCAAAAAGAATATGATATATTAGTTTCGACATCGGTAGTAGAAGTGGGGATAGATATCCCTGATGCAACGGTAATGGTCATAGAACATCCGGATCGTTTTGGATTATCTCAATTGCATCAGCTCAGAGGAAGAGTGGGCAGAAGTGATAAACAGTCTTATTGCTTTTTAGTAATAGATGATGATGCCAACAATGAGATAAAAAGTAAAATGAACTCCTTTTCTAAGACGTTAGATGGTTTTGAAGTAGCAGAAATTGACTTAAAATGGAGGGGACCAGGCAAATTCTTTGGAGTGGAACAGCATGGGATGCCGGAATTTAAATTTTTAGATTTAGTCGAAGATATAAATATTATAGAAAGTTCAAGAAAAACGGTAGAACTTTTTTTATCTTCTATCCAAAGTTTCGATAGATATCCTAATTTAAAACACGAATTGCAAGTAAGATATGGAGATTCAATACATTTGGTCAATGTACTATAGAGATTTTTAGTTTTGGAAGGCTTTAGGAGGATGAATATGAAAAAGGATAAAGTCTTTTTAAACACTTTGTGGGTTTCGATAACCTCTTTTTTAGTTATTTGTATAGTTGTTTTACCAAAGAGTTTTTCTGGGGAATGGTATTTCAGTCCAGTTTTAGTTACGGTTGGTCCATTAGAAATAAGATGGTATGGACTGTTAATCGCTTCATCGATACTGTTGGCAACATTTATTGCTCAGAAAGAAGCTGAAAGAGAAAAAATAAACGAAGACGATCTTTTCACCGCAGTTTCTTTGGGAATTATATTTGGTATTATAGGAGCAAGATTATATTATGTTCTTTTTAATTTTGAATACTTCTCTCGAAATCCTTCAGAAATTTTTAAGATATGGCATGGAGGAATGGCTATACATGGAGCGATACTGGCTGCTTTTTTAGTAGTTTTTTTGTATACGCAGTTGAAAAAAAAATGTACCTTTACCTTCCTGCAAGGGTTAGATTTATTCACTTTTGTTTTACCGTTAGCTCAAGCTATTGGAAGATGGGGCAATTTTTTCAACCATGAAGCATATGGTTCACCGACAAATCTTCCATGGAAGATGTACATTTCTTTACCTGATCGAATGCCAGGGTATGAAGCCTATGAATATTTTCATCCAACATTCTTATATGAATCTGCCTGGAATTTGTTAGTATTTCTAATATTGTTTTATTTTATTAGAAATAAGAGAAAAACATATGGAGAAGTCACCGCTCTGTATTTAATTCTTTATTCTATCGGGCGAATCCCGATTGAAAGGTTAAGAACGGATAGTCTCTACATTGGGGATTTTCGCGTTGCAGTAGTTATAAGCTTAATATTGATAGTATTAGGTTCTTTGCTTTTTGTATACCTAAGAAACAAAAGAGAAATCGTTGAAAAAAGGAGTGAATATTGATTGATAAATATTCTATTAATAGCTTTAGGTATTTTTCTCTTAATAAGAGGGGCAGATAGGTTAATAGAAGGAGCCCTTGGATTAACAAGAAAAGTAGGTGTTTCTGAGCTGTTTGCAGGTTTGACGGTGGTGGCATTTGGTACCAGTGCGCCTGAATTAGTTGTTACAATTTCTTCGTCAATAAAAGGGGCTAGTGTAGGATTAGGAAATGTTCTTGGATCCAACGTCGCGAATATTGGATTAATTTTAGGAATCTCTTTTTTAATCTCCCCAACAAAAGTTCAAAAATCTACAGTAAATATAGAAATGCCTTTTTTAGTCATTATTTCAGTGGTTATATTTGCAATGATAATGGAAGGGAATAGTGTTTTAACTAGATACGATGGTATGATACTGATAACCTTTTTGCNNTGCTAAAAATATTGGAATCTCAGAATCTTTGATAGGGGTAACTATAGTTGCGATTGGGACTTCTCTTCCGGAATTAGTTACCGCTATTGTTGCAGCGATCAAACATTCAGATGATATAGTGATGGGAAATATAGTTGGTTCTAATACATTCAACGTCGCTGCCATACTGGGTATATCAGCACTGATAAATGGCGCCAAGGCAGATAGACCGGTTACTTTTGATGTTTCTTATGGGCTGTTACTGGCATTGGTCTTGTTGCTTGGTACGATGATGAAAAAAGATAGAAAAGTTGGAAGAGGTTTAGGTTCCATACTATTTTCTTTGTATGTAATCTACATAATAATTAGTATAAGAATTGGATAATTTTTAAAGTGTGAAGAAAGGAATTAAGATGGGCATCGATAATAAGAAAAAGACTTTACTTGTCATTTTTGTTTTTATTTTATTTCTATTTTTTTTCTTTTATCCGGTTACTTTAGTTGATGAAGAAGATTACAATATTAGAATTTTTTCAACAAGTTTAACAAAGGTAATTTTCTATGATGACATTCAATATACCTTTAAAGAGAAAACTATCTTTTTTTACGAAGAAATACCTTTTGAGGAGTTTATTTTGTTAAATGTACAAAACGGATTTTTGCTACGTCAAAATGGAGATTCTTTAGTTCAAAAACAGAGCAACGATTCGTCGGCAATGGTTTATTTAAAAAACAAAAATACTCTTTATAACTTAGATAATGTTTTCTATAACGAAAAATGGTTAGAGAATTGGATTATTGAATCTAAAGATTTTTTGGAAAATGTTTCAGAGATCGATGAACCCTTGTATATTCTTTATATGAATCAAAGTAGGTCTTTTCAAGTTTTGCCAAGTGTTTACGTTGTTAATTCTATCAAGGATTTAGTTCATGAGTTATCTCATTATTTTTTCGGTTACAAGGTGAAAGCCTCCCCAAAGGATACTTGGCACGAAATCTTAGCAGAAACCAATTCATTATTGTTTCTTAGAGAGGTTTCTTCAGAGCAGTATTTTGAAGAACTTGAACTAAAAAAAACAGGTTTTTATGATGAGCCTTATGGAGAAAGTGTAATATCCTTCATGGAAAGATTGGATTTTGACAAAGAAAAAATATTTGATATAGAAAGATATATTTTAAATAATTTTGATAGGTTAGATGATAAAAGGTTTGAAAACTTGGTTGAAACAAAAATTAAACAATGAAGGTGTTAGAAGTGAAGAAAATTTTGTTGGTTTTTCTCATTACCCTTTTAGTTTATCTTTCTTTTTCATTTGACTATGTTTTTTTGTTTATAGCTGATGGAATGGGAATTCCACACATGCAGTTATCTAATATGTATAAGCAATATTTATACACAGATCAACTACACATCCTAGAATTACCTTACTATGGAATGGTTGAAACTTCTTCGATGAATGGTGTAACGGATTCAGCAGCAGCCATAACAGCAATTTTATCTAAAGAAAAAACCTACAACGATAGAATAAACATTAATCCTGATGATGAAAAAATACTTCCCATTACTTATGAACTAAAAAAACAAGGGTACAAAATTGGTGTCATAACAACCAACACCATCATTGATGCTACCCCTGCGGGTGCTTATGCTTTCGTTGAAAATAGAAAAGATTACCAAAAGATAACGCAAGATCTTTTAGAAAGTAATTTTGATCTTTTCATAGGGGGAGGAAAAGCTTATCTTAAGGATAGCAACACAAAAGAGTACGGATATTTTTACACAGAAACACTTGATAGGATTCCGTCTCTTGATGATGAAATTGTTATGTTATATTATGGGAATTTCCCCTTTTTAACGGATGATCCAAACAGAGTAACGTTAGAAGAAACGTTAAATTATGCATTGAGTAAATTTAATGGTTCTCCTTTTTTCATTTTAATAGAAGGGGGAAGAATCGATCACGCTGCACATGCACATGATACTTATTCAATGATAAACGAAATATTAGATTTTGACAAGGCAGTGAAGGTTGCTATCGATTTTTATAAGCAATATCCTCAAGATACCTTGATCATAGTGACTGCAGATCATTCAACGGGTGGGNNGGGTTAAAACTTGATTTAGAAAAAGAATTTTACTATACAAAGAATTCAGGAAAAAATGTAAGTTATCAATCGTCTGTGGTTAGAAGTTTTTATGATGTATTAAACGATCCTGTAGGTGTAAATTGGGGCACTTTTGGACATACATTAGATTATGTACCTCTTTTTTCCAACGTTCCCTTTGATAAAAATATAATATCAAATAATGAGATTTTTTCAATTTTTGAGATTTATTGACTTAAATGGAGTTAAACGGCTTTAATCGCTATTAATTGAAAGTAATTGCCTATAATTGGATTTTGAGAAAAAAATTTCATGATGTATAATATACCTACAGAGCACTTTTGTAGGTTACCCTCCCTCCTGGAGTGTTCTGTCCCCGGAAGAATTCATTTCCAAATTAGGGCCTTATTAAGGCCCTTTTTTTAAGGTTTAAAAAAGATTAGAATTTCAATATCACCGTAATCTCTTACTTCTTCCCTAATTATATTTTTTGGCATATAGTCGAATTTTTCATTCTTATGTTTTTCAATAATAAGGTAGCCCCCTCTTCTAATTAAAGATATATTTGAATCTATGAATTTCAAAAACTCTTGGACATAATGATTATTAAATGGTGGATCAGCAAATATGTAATCAAACTGTTCAGTTGAAAGTTTTGAAATAGATTTTCTAAAATCTGATTTTATAACTTTTATATTATTTAGTACCCCTAAAGATTCAGCGTTTTTTAAAATCGATCGTACCGCTTTAGACGAAATATCTACCATTGTAGAGTTTTTTGCACCATTACTTAAAACTTCGAAACTCAATATACCGCTACCTGCAAAAAACTCCAAAAAGTTAGCATCTGAAAAATCAAAAATGCTCATCAAAGCCCTTCTTAAAGTAGCAGGAGTATATCTTGTCCTACGATCATCAACTGTTTCTATATTAGTATTCTTAAATTTGCCGCTTTCAATCTTCAAAGCCATTTTTACACCTCATACAAACAAAGAAGGAGCTTCATTAAGCCCCTTCCGTTTTTGGAGCGGATGACGGGACTCGAACCCGCGACTCCCAGCTTGGGAAGCTGGAGCTCTACCAACTGAGCCACATCCGCATTTGAAATTTTTATTTTGAATCAAATATATTATACCAATAATTTAAAACAAAATCAATATTTAGTATTTTGATTATATTTTATCCTTGTTAACGTCATAAAATAATTTATGAAAGAACTTTTGTAAATTATTTTGAGAAATTTTTTTTGTCTCTAATTCCTTAGTTATATCAAAAAGGCCAACATCTAAATCATCTTCAAATAATAATTCTTTTTCTTCTTTTTCCATTATCGAAGAAAAGTTATTTTTTATTTCAGAATCAGGTTTTATAACGTTTTCCAAATGAGAATACTCTTCTTGGTTCTTTCCAATATTTTCCTCTTCGAGGGTAACTGGTTCTTGAATGCTACTTTTTTCACCATTGCTTTCTAACTCATTTAGAATTTCTTCAATTTCTTCAAGGTTTGATTCTCTTAAGATATCGTTTATATCTTTATCAAGCTTGTTTTCAAGGTCTTCTATCTCATTTAATTTCCCTTCCTTGGGACCTTCTGATACGTTATTTTCATCTGGAGAAATGTCTCCATTCGAAGTTATCCCTATAAGTTNNTGATACCTTCCAAACTTTTTTTATATGTGGTTCATCAAATTGGTCTATTGTTTTGTATTTGATTTCTTGGGTTTCAACTTTGTCTATATTGGTTAGTATTTTCAAATCATTTAACTCATTTTCTTTTTTTTCAAAAGAGACATGTTTACGTATCAAAAAAACGGTAAAAAATGAGGCCGCCAAGGAAATAACAAATATTATTAACATTATAGTAAAAAAGGTTAAAAAATTAAAATTTTGCTGTTCTTTTTCAGGAGATTGAGTATTGTTGATTTTTAGATTTGAAGCGTCGAAAGCATCTGATTCGGAGGGTAAAGATTCAATAACTCTTAGAGCTTCATCCACAATAGGAATATCCTTAAATGGCTGCAAATATATTTTAGCTGTATCGTAATCTTTGTTGTGAAATGCAGATAACCCTAAATACAATTTTATATCGGGTATTTCACTTTCTAATCTAGGTGATAGTTGCAAAGCTTGCTCAAAAAAATTTTGAGCCAAATCATATTTAGCATTTCTATAGTACTTTAGACCGTTCATATAGTATTCATAGGCAACCTCGTAATTATCTGAGAATATTAACATTATTTGGAGCAGCATAATTAACACAGTGAGAGCTTTCTTAATGTTGGCTCACCTCACAAAACAAATGTAATTATTTCAATTCGGTTATTTTTAGTAACTATCCATCCTTTACCTCTTTTGTCAATGAGCACATCAATTATATTAGTTTCAGTTCTTTGGAAAAAGCCAGGGAAAGTAGCTTCTTTTAAAATTATGTAGCTCACATGATCTTTCCCAAAAACAAATAATTTATCATTAAATATTTGTAATTTTAATCTTCCTATGTTTCCGTCTTCTATAAGTTGAAACCCATTTTTTAAACTATCCCAAAGAACTAATTTATAATTTGAAAATAAAATAAAATAGTTGTTGTTATATAAAGCAAAATCAGTAATCTCCCCAAACTGAGTTTCTAAAACTTCTTGAATGGTAGAAGTATTTATTAATTCTACGATATCTTTATTTTGTAGTTTTGTTATTTTATCCTCAAAGATGACATATATTTCCCCATTTATTACTTTTAATGATATAAAATTGCTGCCTTGATTTATCAAGGAATCGTTGAGATAGACATTACAATTGTTTGGTTCGTATTCTACACTTAAAAACCCTATATTTGGTAAATAATAAATTTCGGTTCCTTTAGAAGGTATTTCTGAATTAATTTTATCGATTTTGCCGTTTTCATTCAAAATGTATACACCATCAACGGTAGATGCATAATATTGATTATTAAGTACTATTCCACCCATAATTTTATTGGAAAATATTTTTTCTAGATTCGTATCGTAGATAGCATTAGGACTTTTAAAGTAAATATTTTCTCCAATTTCAATAATACTTATTGTGTCTTCATCTATTTCTCCTTGCTTCACTGGATTTAGTAAAATTGTACTTTCTTTATACTGTGATGGAAGGGTAAAAGACGAAACAATACCCGGGTAGGTATTTTTATTTTGAACGGCAGAGCTGTTTTCCTCTCCTGTTTCGTATGAGTATTCGACAAAATTATCATCTGTAAAGGGCTCTACTGAATACGATGGGACTGATTCTTCTAAANNCATAAAAGCTTTTTTTAGAATAGTAAGTTTTTTCAATCCCTTCTAAGTTAGCACTGTCAACACTTACTATTCCATCCCCCTCTCCTTGAACAAATTCTGGATACAGTCTGGAAATATATTTGTTTGATAAATTTTCCTCAATTGCGGGATTGCTACCAATAATCGCTAAATATCTGATGTCATTTCTTATTCCAAAAGAGTTCAATTTATTTAGAAACTCAGAGTCAGGAATAAGATCTTCGTAATACGAATTTATTTGATCAAGGTAAGAACTAATTTGCGAGGTGATTTTTAATATTGTGCTATCTTCAACATTAAAGTATTGAGATAATATATCCGTGTTTTTTCCAAAGAGTAAGTTGAAAAAAAGAGGGTTTGCAAGATTACTTCCTTTATTTGGAGTAGAAATAAGTACTAAATTTTCGACATTTTGAATTGTTTGACTAGACTCTAAAGCATATCGAGCAATTAATCCACCGATACCATGTGCAATGATATCAAACTTTTTATTAGGAAATCTAGAAAGTTCTTGAGCAAGTCGCCTTCCTTCAAATTCGATATAGCTATTAATCCCTGTTCTTTTAACAAAGCTAACAAAAGAATCATTGTAATTTTGGCTTCTTGTAGATTTCAAGGGGTAATTGTAACTCCAAATGGTTCTATTTGGGAAAAGGGAGGACCAAAAAGATTGTGGATAACCATTTTCAGGTACATTCATTACTCTTCCAAGGAAGTTAAGATCCGTTCCAGGAATTAAAATAATATCAGGTTCAAGAGTTGGTGGTGCTTCTTTTATAACCTTGAGTCCAATAGATGATTCTTGTGGAGATTCAATGACTAGACCTATATAATGGACTTTAGTTATTTGGAAGGTTTGTGCTTCTATATAATACTCATTCTCGATTTTTACTATTTTTTCTCCGCTGAATTCCGAAACAATAGGAGGATCCTCGCGTGTAATGTAAGCCAAGGAAAAATTGATGAAGTTATCTCCGAAATAATTATCTTTTGGGATCTTGTATCTTAAAGTAATTGGTAAAATAGAGGATTCATTACTTTCATCGGAGAAAGTGATTTTGTATATTTCCCCATAAAAATTTTTGTAGTTGATCAATTCTTGATATTCTTCAGAACTTTTATCTACAACTCTAATGTCAATGTTTTTCTTTGAAGAAAAAGCAGACTTAGGTATATCTATTTGAATGTTTGTAGAAGAAGGAGTTATCTCTTTTGGAGGTAAAAAGATGTTTTTAAAAATAAGGAAAAAAACAAGCATCACAATGGCAATTACAATAATAAATAAAAGAATTTTGTATTTTTTTTCCATGTATTTAATTTTATTTAAAAAGTTAAAAGGTTTGAATTTTATAACTCAGTCAACTCCTTTTGAGATTGTTAACTTGTTTCTACAGTCTTTCTAACTTCCTTCAAAATTTGAGATAGTTCTTTTAGGTTAAGTTCTTCCAATTTTTGTAAAACATTTCTATAGATATTATCGGCTATTATTTGTGTTTCTTGAAAATTATAAAAATTTAAAAGAGTCTTTTTGTTTACATCTTTATTAGTTTCTTTTCCAATTTCTTCTTCCGTAGTAAATAAATCTTTTAGATCATCGAAAATTTGGAAAGATACACCGAAATCAGTGCCTATTATATTCATTTCTTTAGCTAGCTGTACTTCCCCGATCATTAAAAAAGGAGATGCAAAACAAAAACCAAAAACCGCGCCTGTTTTCTTTGAATACATCTCAAGAATTTCTTTTTCACTTACTTCTCTATCTTCTTTTTCAAAGATTAGATCTTCCATTTCTCCTTGGAATAATTTTAAAATGGTTTTTATAAAATAATCCATTAAAAGAAGTTTGTTTCCTTCGTTTATATTATCTAAATTGGCAACGATCTGCAGGGGGAGAGTGAATCCATAATCTCCAGCTAATAGAGCTTTATATTCTCCAAACTTTAAATGGTTTGCAAGCCCCCCTCTTCTTAACTTTGCGTTGTCTAAGGCAGGTAGATCATCATGTATTAAGGATGAGGAGTGTAAAATTTCGACAGCTATCGCAATGTCCATTAAAATTTTTTTATTTGCAGATACTATTTGCCCAAAGTTATATATAATCCATGGTCTTAGTCTCTTGCCTCCGTTTGCTATGTAATAAAACAATGGATTTTTTAAATGATTTCCAAGCTCCAAATTTTCAAAAAAAACTCTTATATTCTTGTCAAAGACGTCTTTAAACTCAGATAATTTTAGAAATTCCATCGATTCACCTCATACAATTATACAAATTATTCGTCATCTTGATCTTTATTTTTATTTTCAAATTTCCTTCTTAACTCGTCTATATCGAAGTTCTCAATATCTTGTCTGAATTCGCTTTCTTCTTCTGTGTTTATAAAAGAAGCATCAATACCATGTTCGGATACTATTTCTTCTTCTATGTAAATAGGCAAGTTGTTTT
>NZ_AZRM01000007.1 GCF_002895605.1 Petrotoga miotherma DSM 10691 | reverse complement strand
CCCCACCCCACAGTTAGCCCACAGTGTTTATAGAATGTTTTATAAATTAATTGTTATTTGTATTATAACACGACAAAAAAGATAGCAATTTACAGAATGATGAATTATTTTAACTTACCATTTTGTGTTTTATCAGATAAAGATCTGTTAACATAACTGTGGTAACGATGATAAAAGTAGTATAATATCCCATAGTTTGAATGAATAATCCACCGATTGTAGGCATAATTACTGTCATGAAATTCAAAGTGCCTCTTACTCCTAAATAAATAGATCTTTCTTCCTCAGGAGCTATCTCCAAAAAGTATGGGTCGAAGCCTACCCTTCTTCCACTAATAACAAAACCTACTAGAAAAAAGACGATAGAATATAAATTGGGTCCAAAGAAAGATAATACGATAGCAACTATTGGTATAATGGCTCCCAAAAATATACAGGTAGAAACAACTGTTTTAGAGGAATATTTGTTGAAAATAAATCCCCAAAAAATGTTGGAAAAAATAGTGCCTATTATTTGAAAAAGTAAATAGTGTCCGACATAACTTTCAGAAATTAAAAAAGTATCTTTAGCAAAAACTATGTAAAAAGGTAAAATCATTAAGCTGAAACTTGACAAATTCTCCACGATTATAAAATTAGAAAAATGTTCGTCTTTTTTTAAAAGAACAGGGATGTTTTTGATAAAGGTTTTTAGAGGTTCTTTTTTTTGGTTGGTAACCTTTGCTTGGGGTTCCTTTATGAACCAAAAAGCCAAAGCAGCGATAAATAAACCAGCAGATCCTATTGAAAAAGAAAGAGTGTAATTTAAGGGATATTCGATATAACCTGGACTAAAAATTTTTGTGATTATTAATCCACCTAAAAGGGCTGCAATACTACCAAAAAATTGTTTGTAGGTATAAACCTTTCCCCGTTCTTCTTTTTTAAAAATTTTACCGATGATGTCTGTATACGCAAGTCCTGCGAAACCACCACTTATCGAAAAAAGGAATATCCAAAAAAATAAACTAATTATTACTACCAAAGGATTTCTTTGCGCAAAGTAGTAAGTGAACAGTGCCATCCCTAAAAAAGAAATACTCCTCAAATAGATACCTAGCATTAAAAATTTTCGCTTATATTGATAATATTGCATAAAATAACCAAATATTGCGTTGAAAAACAACGGAGCTCCCAACAGGATAGAGTACAACACACCAAAAATAATTTTATTATCGGTTAATTCCGTAATTAGAGCAGGAAAAACTGTGTTAAAGTCTATCATAGACATAGTCAAAGACAAGAAAAATCCATGCCAAATAAAAACAAATAAACTTAAGTTGAACCTTTGTGAAAAGCTTTTTTTCATAGATTTTATCCTCCATATACAATTTGTAAGGTGAGCTCCAGTTAGCCTTAAGCATAAAATAGGCGGGTTCATGTGCTATAATATATTTTGAAGAAAAAAGAGGCAAAGATGTCCTCGTTTATTCAATTATACCAAACTTAGAACGACAAAAAATAAGAGCAATTTAGTAAGTTAACCTTAAAATAAAATGTAAAAATTCAAAGGAGGAAGGAATTATGAATGGTTCTATAAAAATTAGCGACAGTATTTACTATGTTGGTGTAAACGACAGAGACACGCAGCTTTTTGAAAGCTTATGGCCTCTTGATAGGGGGGTTAGCTATAATTCTTACTTAATCTTAGATGAAAAAACAGCTTTAATCGATGGGGTTAAAGAATCGAAGGTAACTGAATTTTTTGATAAAATCAAGAATCTTTTAAACGGTAAGCCTCTTGATTATTTAATCATCAACCACATGGAACCTGATCATTCTGGGACTATTCCAGAACTTTTGCAAAAATTTCCTAATTTAAAAATTGTTGGTAATAGAACTACTTTTCAATTTATAGAAAACCTCTATAAGGTTGAAGATAATTTTCATGAGATAAAGGATGGTGAATCTCTGAACTTAGGAAAGCATAATCTGAAGTTTTACTTAACTCCAATGGTTCATTGGCCAGAAACGATGATGACTTACGATGAAACGGATAAAATTTTGTTTTCTGGTGATGCCTTTGGGGGTTTTGGTACCTTAGACGGGGGAATATTCGACGATGAAGTAAAGGTAGATGTCTTCGAAGATGAAATCAGAAGATATTTTTCTAATATAGTTGGGAAATACTCTCCTATGGTACAAAGGGCGTTAAAAAAATTGAATGAGGCTAATATAGATATAAAAATAATCGCTTCTACCCATGGACCAATTTGGAGAAAGAATCCTGAAAGAATTTACTCTTTGTACGATAAATGGAGTAAATATGAGACCGAAGAAGGGGTTGTAATAGCTTACGGATCGATGTATGGAAATACAGAAGAGATGGCTGACTATGTTGCAAGGAAATTAGCTGAAGAAGGTATTAAAGAGATCAAAATAATGGATGTATCAAAAACCCATATTTCTTATATAATTAACGAGATTTGGAGATACAAGGGAGTAATCTTTGGAAGCTCAACATATAACCAAGGTCTTTTTCCTTACATGGAATCACTGGTTCAATGGCTATCCCATACCAACATAAAAAATCATGTTTTAGGTATCTTTGGTACTTATGGCTGGAGTGGTGGGGGAGTTTCAACTTTAGTTAAGTACAATGAGCAAATGAAATGGCCACTTGTTGCTGAGCCGATAGAAGCAAGATTATCTGCTAAAGAAGAAGATTTTAAGAAATTAGCTGAATTGGCAAAAGCTATGGCAAAAGAGGTAAAATTAGCTTGACTTTCAAAAAATAATATGATAATATTAGTTAAATTAATAAGTTTTGATTCCTTATCGAGAGAGGCGGAGGGACTGGCCCGAAGAAGCCCGGCAACCTGCATAATTTAACAAAATTATGCAATGGTGCCAAATCCTGCAGAGTAATTCTGGGAGATAAGGAGAGGATAAGAGTTATAAAAATACACCTCTTCCATTCTACCGGAAGAGGTTTTTTATATATAAAGTTCTAATTAGAGGGATTTTTTAAATAATAAGATTTTGATTTTAAAAGGGTTACGGGGTGAAAGGGAACTAAAATATATTTTACAAGGGAGGGATTTAGTATGAAAAAAAGTAAGAGTGTGGTAAAGGTTTTGGCTTCATTATTTGTTTTTTTAACATTGCTTTTCGTTGAAGGGTATGCTTTGTTTGGTTTTGGTGGTAATACTTTCAAAGTTGGAGCTACTCCAGTTCCCCATGCCGAGATCTTAGAGTTCGTAAAAGATGATTTCAAAGAAAAAACGGGTGTAGAACTTGAGATAGTAATTTTTACAGATTATGTTCAACCTAATTTGGCTTTGGAAGATGGTTCCATAGATGCAAATTATTTTCAACATGAACCATATTTAGAAACTTTTAAGAGGGAACGTAACTTGCCAGATTTGGTATCTGTTGCTAAGATCCATGTTGAACCTATGGGGTTTTATTTGAAAAAAGATTTAAAAGACCTCAAAAAAGGAGATTTAATCATAATTCCTAACGATGTTACCAACGAAGGTAGATCTTTGTTGCTCCTTCAAGAACAAGGTATAATTAAGCTTAAGGAGAGAGAAGATCCGTTAGTGGCAACAATCAAAGATATCGTTGAAAATCCATACGGTTTGGAATTCAAAGAGCTTGAAGCACCATATTTGCCAAGAACATATAAAGAAGATAAAAATGTTGTTGGGGCAGTTATTAACACAAATTATGCTATAGAAGCTGGGTTGAATCCATTGGAAGATGCGGTATTCTACGAAGGAGCCCAGTCTCCATATGCCAACATAATAGCGGTGAAGGAAAGTCGTGTCGACGATGAACTAGTAAAAGCTTTGGTTGAAGTACTAACAACAGATAAGGTGAGAGAATTTATTTTAGAGAAGTACAATGGTGCCGTAGTACCAGTATTTTGAGCATTCATAAAATAATGCAAAAGGAGAAACGTAGTTGTTAAAAATACAAAATCTTAATCTCATATATGATGACAAAAATCATGTCTTAAAAAACATAAATTTTTCGGTTGAAGATGGAGAAATTTTGGGAATTATTGGGTTATCCGGAGCGGGGAAAACGTCTCTTTTGAGAACGTTGAACCTGCTCCAATCTCCTACTTCAGGGGAGATTTTCTTGAATCATGTAGATATAACACAATTAAATACAAATCAGTTGAGAAACGTGAGAAAAAAGATTAGTATCGTATTTCAACATTTCAACTTGTTGAGTTCTAGAACGGTATTTAAAAATGTATCTCTTCCCCTTGAAATTGAAAAGGCACCTAAAAAAGAAATAGAAGTTCGTGTTAATAAGTTATTGGAAGAGGTCAACCTTCTTCATAAAAAGGATTCTTATCCTTCACAGTTATCGGGAGGAGAGAAACAAAGAACAGCTATAGCAAGGGCATTGATAAATAATCCTGATATTATTTTGTTTGATGAACCCACATCATCTTTAGATCCGAGTACAACACAAAGAATTTTAGATCTCATATTGGAAATCAATAAGAGTATGAAAAAATCAATTTTGATTGTTACTCATGAAATGGACGTGATCAAAAAGATTTGTGATAAGGTCGTTTATTTAAAAAATGGAACCGTTGATTTTTTTGGTAAAGTCCATGAATTTTTTATTGTAAAAGAAAATGAGCTGAATAAAGAATTTTATCAAGAAATAAACGTAGATTGGAAGAGGGTAAAAGAGGTTGTTAAAGGAGAAAACGATAGGTTAATAAAGGTCGTTTTTTGGGGAGAAAAAACTCATGAACCTATCTTACATAATATCACCAAAAAATATGATATCACATTGAACATACTTTACGGTAAGATAGAACATTTGAAAGACAATCCATATGGGACTTTAATAGTTGAGGTTATTTCTACGCAGAAGGAAATGGAAAAGTTTTTAGAAGAGCTCTCTGCCAATGTTTACAAAGTTGAGGTGTTGAAATAAATGATCCAAGATCTATTTATAGCTACTCTTGAAACGTTATACATGACCTTTGTTTCTGGTTTTATAGCTATTTTGTTAGGTATTCCCTTGGGGATTACGCTCTACATGTTGTCTAAGAGTGATAAGAAAGCAGCAAAAACTTGGTATTCCGTTTTAGATTGGATTGTAAATATATTTAGATCAATACCCTTTATCATCCTTATTATTTTGATAATCCCTTTAACTAGATTATTAACAGGAACAATAATCGGTTCAACTGCAGCAATTGTGCCTTTGTCTATTGCAGCCATTCCGTTTATGGCAAGATTAGCTGAAACTTCTTTTAACAATCTTTCACAAGGTTTACTAGACACGTCTGTATCTATGGGTATGACTAACAGACAGTTTATATTTAAAGTATTACTACCTGAGACTGCGCCAGAGATGGTTTCAAATATTACTTTGTTGATTATAAATTTAATAACCTATACGGCTATAGCAGGAGCCGTGGGAGCCGGAGGCCTTGGTGCAATGGCAATAAATTACGGATATCAAAGGTTTAGAATGGATGTTCTTCTATACGACGTAGCAATATTAATCTTCTTAACTCAGATAATTCAATTTGTTGGTTCAAGGCTGTCGAACTCTTTGAGAAAATAAAAAGCCAGGAATCTCCTGACTTTTTATTTGATACCTGAGATTATTCTATCAATCCTAAGCCTTTAAGATAATTCTTTGTAACTTCCTCTGGTTCTTTTCCTTCAACATCTACTAAATAATTTAGCCTTATGATTATATCTTGATTTAAGTACATAGCAAAAGGTCTTAAAATTTCTGCTATCTCAGGATATTTTTCTAAAGTATCTTCTCTCACCACAACAGCTACATGATAAAAAGGGAAGAAATGTTTATCGTCTTCCAAAACCTTTAAGTCGTATTTCAGTAGCTGAGAATCGGTGGTAAAGACCATTGTTATATCAGCGTCTCCTTGATTCAAAGACTCATAGGTTAAACCCCACTGCATAGTTTTTACATCATTTTTGGAGATATTCATGTTGTATGCTTTTGCCATTTCGAAAATATTCATTGCACCTTCGAAGAATTCATAGTCAATTGCTATTTTCATTTCCCCAGGATGATCATTTACATATTCGGCAAGTTCAGATATGGTATCAATGCCCAAACTTTCTGCTCTTTCCCTTTTCATAGCCAAGGCATATGAGTTGTTTATACTAGTTAGATCTAACCATACTAACCCTTTTTCTTTATCTATGCTTTTAACTTGGTTGTATAATTCTACTGGGTCGTAAATCAATTCCTCTTTATGATAGTAAGTTGTCCACGCTGTTCCTGTGTAATCTGCAGTAACATCAATTTGACCGTTCAACATACCTGTTCTTTTCACTAATGTATTTAAGCCAAATCTTTTATCAATCTTAAAACCATTTTCTTCAAGTAATGCAGATATGAGCTCACCAAATATGTACTGTTCTGTGAAATTAGAAGCACCTACAGTTAAAGTTGCACCAAATAGAGCAGTTAAAGAAAACACAACAAATAATATAAATATCGTCAATTTTTTCAACGTTAACACCTCCATCAATGTAAGTTACATTCAATCAGTTTTAGCGCCCCTTCGCCCCGCTGCCCACCCTTCTAAGGAATGGAACTTTGCTCCCTTCGCCCCGCTTCCTGCCCCAAAAGTTTAAGGAAAGACTCCACCCAGCAGTTCCCCAGATGTGTGGAGAAAGGAGGCTTCATCGTTTATCAATTTAATAAAGGATTCCATCTGGTTACTAAACGTTCATAAGATTTATCTGGAAAGAATTTTTTAAATAAACGGTAATAATAAAACTCAGCGGGAGATTTAAACTCCCAATCAACATCTAAATTTTGAAATGAACTTGTCTCTCTTTCAAATTCTGAGCTTTTCTGTTGTGAAATATCTTTTATGATATCAGAGACACCAGAACCATTAGCAAAGGGTTCTTTTCTTCGATTTACAATGTTGTTAGGTAAATCATGTTCATAAGCTTTTCTTAAGATCCATTTTTCAATTTTTTCAGGTCCGTAAATTTTCCATTCATTTGGTATTTGATTACAAAAATTCACCACACGTCTATCAAGAAAAGGAGCGCGATATTCGATTCCATGAGCTGAGAAGGATCTATCGAGTCTTTGGAGTCCAGTACGGTAGGCGTTAGACATTAAATCATCAAAAAAATTATCCATCTCTTGATTTGACTCTGCTTGCTTTAGTTCGTGATAACCTCCTAAAAGCTCATCTGCTCCTTCACCGCACAACAAACAATTTGCTCCCTTTTCACGGGCAAATTTCGCTGTTAAATAATGCGCCACTGCGCCATGAACACAAGATTCTTCGAAAGATTCTAAATGATAAATAGCTTTTGGGAGAATATTTTCAATTTTTTGTTTATCAAAGATTTTCCAATAATGAGAAGAACCAATAAATTCTGCCATTTCGGTTGCCCGTGGAAGATCGCCATTTTGAGAAACCCCTATTGTGAAGGTCTTGATGGGATTTTGATATTTAGAAGCGGTATAAGCGATAATACTGCTATCCAATCCGCCGCTAAGTAAAGCTCCATCCACACAACCATCTGACATATTGCGTTTAACAGCCTTCTCTAATAATTCCTTCAGTATTTTAGCGGCATCTTGCGGTGTTTTAAAGGAAGGGACACTTTCAAAGAAAGTCGAATAAGGTAGAACGCCGTCCTTTAATGAAAATAAGTGTCCAGGTTCTAGTTCTTCAATCTCCTTAACTATACCAACAAGACCCTTTGCTTCCGAGGAAAAATAAAGTTCATTATTATTAAAGCCATAATATAGGGGATGAGAACCGATGTAATCTCGGCCTAAAATAAGATCATTTCTGTCATCGATTGCGAAAGCAAAATCACCATCTAAATAGCTTGCAAATTTTTTCCCAAATTTTCTATAATTTTCAAGTATTAAGAATGCCGCTTCAAGATGTAAATTATCTTCGTGGTAGAGATGCCCATCTAAAACAGAAATACCGTTTCCTTCTTTTGTAAAGACCCGCTCTTTTGCTGTTTCCTCAGATGGAAGCAAGCAGCAACCTATAGTTGCTTTTTCTCCTTCTTCTACCCATGTCGATTTTGGACCTCGGTGTTGAATCCTGTTCAATATTTTATTAACAATTTTATTGTCTTTAGCTGTTGTTCCGGCAATACCTGCCACAAATTAACCCTCCTTTTTCTTCAAATAATAAGGGTGAAGAAATACCCTTCACCCTTATTTGTCGCTTTGAATATTAGATTGTTTAATCTATCAAGCCTAACCCTTCTAAATAATCTCTTGCAACGACTTCTGGTTCAACACCCTCAACATCTATTCTGTAGTTTAACCTTATTAAAATGTCTTGGTTTAGGTACAGTGTGAGAGGCCTTAAAATTTCTTCAATTTCAGGGTATTCATCAAGTACATCTTTTCTAATTGCGAAAGAGATATGGTAATAAGGCCAGAAGTTTTTATCGTCTTCTAGTACATGTAGATTGTATCTTAAAATTTTTGGATCAGTAGCAAAAACCATAGCGATATCTATTTTATTGTTGGCAATTGCCTCGTAGGTTAATCCGATTTGCATAGTTGACACTTGGGATTCAGGAATATCTAAACCATAGTGGTCAGCAAAGGCAAAGAAACCATCAGGTCTTTCATAGAATTCATAGTCGACTCCTACCCTAAACTCATTTGGATGTTCGTTCCAGTAACCAACTAAGTCAGAGAGGGTTTCGAAACCATATTTTTTGTAATCTTCTTGACGAATAGCGAGCGCATAAGTATTGTTAGCGTTTATTCTATCAAGCCAAACAATACCATTTTCAGCATCTAATTCTCTGACTTTTTCTAAAAGTTCATCTGGATCAGTGATCACTTCTTCTTGATCTAGATAAGTTACCCAAGCGGTTCCAGTGTAATCTGCATATAGATCGATCTGACCTGTTGTCAAACCTTGTCTCACAACGAAGGAACTAAGGCCAAACCTTTTAACAACGTTAAAACCGTTCTCTTCAAGTAGCAGTGTAGCCAAGTTTCCAAGGACATACTGTTCAGTGAAGTTTTTTGCACCTACGGTTAAAGTTGCACCAAAAAATGTACTTAAAGTAAATACCATTATTAACAAGAATAAGATCGTTTTTTTCACAAAAATACCTCCATAACTAAATTTTATTGTTATCAGCTTTTTCTCTCTAAATATTGAAAAGTACTTGACCCTCTTTCAAATTCTGAGTCTTTCTGTTGTGAAATGTCTTTTATGATATTAGATACACCACTACCGTTAACAAAGGATTCTTTTCTTCAAATAATAAGGGTGAAGTGCATCTCTTCACCCTTATTTGTTAAATTGAATATTAGATCGTTTAATCTATCAAGCCTAAACCTTCTAAATAATCTCTTGCAACGACTTCTGGTTCAACACCCTCAACATCTACTCTGTAGTTTAGCCTTATTAAAATGTCTTGGTTTAGGTACAGTGTGAGAGGTCGCAAAATTTCTTCAATTTCAGGGTATTCATCAAGTACATCTTTTCTAACTGCGTAAGAGATATGGTAATAAGGCCAGAAGTTTTGGTCGTCTTCTAATACATGTAGGTTGTATCTTAAAATTTTTGGATCGGTAGCAAAAACCATAGCGATATCTATTTTATTGTTTGCAATTGCCTCGTAGGTTAATCCAAGTTGCATAGTTGATACTTGAGAATCTGGAATATCTAAACCATAGTGGTCAGCAAAGGCAAAGAAACCATCAGGTCTTTCATAGAATTCATAACCAACTCCTACCACAAACTCTTTTGGATGTTCGTTCCAGTAAGCAACTAAGTCAGAGAGGGTTTCGAAACCATATTTTTCGTAATCTTCTTGACGAATAGCGAGCGCATAAGTATTGTTAGCGTTTATCCTATCAAGCCAAACAATACCATTTTCAGCATCTAATTCTCTGACTTTTTCTAAAAGTTCATCTGGATCAGTGATCAGTTCTTCTTGGCCTAGGTAAGTTACCCAAGCGGTTCCAGTGTAATCTGGATATAAATCGATCTGACCTGTTGTCAAACCTTGTCTAGCGACGAGAGAACTAAGACCAAACCTTTCAACAACGTTAAAACCATTCTCTTCAAGTAGCAGTGAAGCCAAGTTTCCAAGGACATACTGTTCAGTGAAGTTTTTTGCACCTACGGTTAAAGTTGCACCAAATAGCGCAGTCAAAGAAAAAACTACAACTAACATAAGTACTGCCAATTTTTTCAACGTTAACACCTCCATTTAAAAGTTTTTTCATTATTCATTTTGTAACTTAATACCTTCCGAAGTCATTTTGTTTTGTATTATAGAGAGTGCAAAATCAATTAAAACAGCCATTATGGATACTGGAATAGCTCCAGCTAATATCATCTCGAATTTAAAGGTCCCAAGACCTATAAAAATCAATTCTCCCAATCCTCCAGCACCTATGGCTGATGCGATTGTAGCTGTCCCTAAATTTATTATGGCTGCATTTCTTATTCCTGAAAAAATAGTTGGCAACGCGTTTGGAATTTCTACTTGCCACAAGATTTGTCTGTTAGTCATCCCCATGCCTCTTGCTGCTTCAATCATACTTTTATCAATGCCGAAAAGCCCAGATGCGGTGTTAAAAGTTATAGGCACTATACTGTACAAAAACAGAGCAAAGATTGCAGGGGCAGGACCGATACCCATGAATAAAAAAACAATTGCAATAACAGCAATACTTGGGACCGCTTGGGCTATTCCTGTAATTGAAAGGGCTATTCTTCCACTTTTCTCTCTTCCTGGGCGAGTAACATAGATTCCTATTGCCATTCCAACGACTATAGCAATTGCCCACGAAGTTGCGAACAAATAAAGGTGTTCCAAAGCCTTTATTCCCATATAACCAAGGTTTTCAGCTACGTATGTAAAAAATTCCATATTATCCTCCTCATCATACCTCTTCTTTATTTGACATTTGTTCAAATATAGCTTTTAAGTTGATCACTCCTATTACCTTTTGTTTATCGGTAACCACTGGGATATTTGTACTTGAAGAACTTAGTATTTTGTTTAAGGCTTCATAAAGGCTTGATTTTGGGGTAACGTGATCTTTTTTCAAAGAGCTTTGCAATTTAGATAAATCGTTAATTCTGTTCAATCTTTTAGTTTCTATAAAACCTTTATAATTGTTATTTTTATCAACAAATATTGTGATAGGATACTTACTCTGTATAGTATTTTTAATCTTTGAAAGATCCTCATCAATTTTAAAGACTTGCATATCTTTGTACAATCCTTCGCTAACCTTAACAAATTCCAAAGATTTGAATTGACTATCTTCCCCTAATATATCCTTTACAAAATCATTTTTTGGATTTTGAACAATATTTTGTGTATCGTCGTACTGTACTAATTCACCATCTTTGAAGATTGCAATTTTATCACCCAATTTAATAGCTTCCCTTATGTCATGCGTGACAAATATAATAGTCTTTTTGATCTTCTCTTGAATTTCAAGAAATGCATCTTGTAATGTTTCTCTATTTATAGGATCTATTGCACCAAATGGTTCATCCATGAGCAGTATGTCTGGATCAGCTGCAAGTCCCCTTGCTACTCCTACTCTCTGTCTTTGACCTCCAGATAGTTGTGCTGGAAACTTATAAGCATTAATATCTGGCTCAAGATTTACTAAATCTAGTAGATCATATACCCGCTTTTTTATTTTTTCTTCCGTCCACTTCAAAAGCCTTGGAACTACAGCTATGTTATCAAATACAGTCATATGAGGGAATAATCCAATTTCTTGTATAACGTAACCTATGCTTCTTCTCAATTGTATAGAGTTTATATCGTCTATCGATTTTCCATTGAAGAGGATATCGCCCGATGTTCTTTCAATCAAACGATTGATCATCTTTAATGTAGTTGTTTTGCCACATCCAGACGGACCAATTAGAATAGTTAATTTATTGTCTTCAAATTCAATATTTAAATTATTTACAGCGGTGAAATCACCATACTTCTTTGTGAGATCAACTAATTTTATTGCCATGTCAATGTTCCTCCTATGATTTTTATCTTATTCATTATCTTTTATTTTAAGACCTTTGGGAGTAATTAAATCCTCAAATTTTAGCAAAAGATAATTAGCCAAAACACCCAAAATTGAAACCAATATTACCCCTGTTATTACCATTGGATACCTTGACCTACTTAAGCCAGCAAAAATAAAGTATCCTAATCCTCCAGAAGCTACAAAATATCCTAAAGTAGCAACTCCAACTCCCATTACTACTGCATTTCTTACCCCGGACATAATAGTAGGGATCGATAAAGGTAAACGGATTTTGAATAATATTTGAGATTCGGTCATTCCCATTCCTTTTGCAGCCTCTATCATTTGTGGGTCAAGAGATTGAATAGCTACCAATGTATTTCTTATAATTGGAAGTAAAGAGTATATAATCAAAGCAATCACGGCAGGTGTAACCCCTAAGCCAGCTCCAAAAGGAGACAAAATTACAACCATAATTCCAAAAAGCGCCAAACTTGGAATAGTCATCAGAATACTGGCAATGTCGATAACTATGTTTGCGGCTTTAGGATGTCTCGATATGAAAATTCCTGTTGGTACTCCTATACCTATAGAAAAAGGTAAAGATAAGCCTATAATTTTCAAGTGATTTAGAAATTCTCTAATTATGATACTTGAACTACTAGAAATATATTCAAAAAATTCCACTTTCTCACTCCCTTCTTCTTATTGTAAATTAGTTTGTTCACCAATGCGATAAATATTATAACACATTTTTAATCTTTTTAGAACATAAATAGGTTACAATTAAGTAAAAAAACAACACTAAAAATCTTTTAAGATATTTTCTTATAAACTTAGTTAGGGAATAAAATAATTTTCAAGAAATAAGCGGCAGTAAAACTTGTTTAAAAATTTCTAGAAGGAGTATAATTATTCTAATTTTGGAGGTGAAAACTTTGAATGAAAATGAAAAAAAATGGGAAGTTATAGATAAGAAAGCTTTATTAGACTTGGTATATGAGATTAAAAAAAGAAGATTACAAATGGGAATTACACAAAAAGACCTAGCTGAGCGGATGGGAACAACGCAGGCGATAATTTCTAAATTTGAAAAAGGAAACTACAATCCAACATTTTTGTTTTTGCAAAGATTGGCAGACGTGCTAGGTGGTAGTATCAAATTATATTTTGAACCTAGAGATAATAAAGAGATAAATAGAGATGAGTTTTCTAAAAATGATAATTTTGAAAAAATATTTCACTTAAAATTATAAAAAGGCGCTATATATAAAGTTTTAGAATTTCTAAAAACAATAATCTATAGAGTTTAGGAGGAGTTTTTGTGAAAAATAATGAAAAAAAAATAAACATATTGAAAGATATAATTCTAAAGAATATTTTTTTGGAAAGTGAATTTTTCGAGAGAACCAGCAAAGAAGTAGTTGAAAAAGTTGCTGAAATATCAATTAAAAGAGGATATGTATATGAACAAAAAAAGAGAGACTTAAACTTAATAGTTACTTACAGGATTTTTTTAGAAGGAGAAAAAAATAGAATAGCTTATTACGTTTTAACCTTCAGAGTGATTTTCGAAACGGATATGGATTTCGAAAGTTTTTCAAAAAACAAAAGGGCCGAAAAGTATTTCCTTAAAAATTTTGTAGATAGTGTACTTTGGCCCTATCTTAGAATTTATTTAAACGAAATTTTAATGAAGACATCATTGCCAAATATTGTACTACCATTAAGTACAGGCAATCAACAGATTGATCTTCAAGATAATAAGCATTAATTATTAAGTTTTTTCTGAATTTCAAGAACGATTGCCTCAGCGGTTGCTAAATTAGTAGCAAGTGGAATATTGTGTACATCGCAAATCCGTAAAACAGCGGATACATCAGGTTCATGGGGTTGGGCAGTCAACGGATCCCTTAAAAAGATTACAAAATCTATTTTCCCACCAACAGCAAGAGCACCTATTTGTAAATCTCCCCCCAATGGTCCAGATTCAAAAGTTTGTATCTCTAAACCAACCTTTTCTTTTAAAATCTTTCCTGTGGTTTTTGTAGCATAAAGTTTGCAATTTTTAAATACATCCTTCCATTCTTTGGCAAAGAGTGCAAGGTCTAACTTCTTTTTATCGTGGGCTATTAAAGCTACATTGACCATAATCTTCCTCCTCAAACGTGAAAAATAAGTTTCTAAAAATTGGTTTTACTGAGTGTGTTCAACAGTTTCACCGTGTTTTCAACATCGCTATAGGATAACATCTCGTGGGGTGAATGTATGTATCTAGTAGGAATAGAAATAGTACCACTAGGGATTCCAGATTTGGTTCTTTGATAGCCTGCAGCATTTGTTCCTCCAAAGGTTAATACCTCGAACTGATACGGTATGTTGTTTGCCAAAGCAGCATTTTTTATCCATTCCACAACTTCTCTGTCACTTACAGAAAGATTGTCTTTTATTTTAATACAAGGTCCTTTTCCCAAAGCCATGCTCATTCTTTTAAGAGCCTTTGGAGTATCCAAGGAATCCGTGACATCTATAGCTATTGCTCTGTTGACTTCATAATCAAAAGTCGAAACAAAAGAACCAACCAAACCTACTTCTTCTTGGACTGTAAAAGCAAATAAAACGGTGTGTTGATTATCTTTCATGTTTTTGATAGTTTCTATTAAAATGGCGCATCCTATCCTGTCATCCATCGCTTTTGACATACAATAATTACCATAATCGACAAAACCTTCAGCGAAAGTTCCAAACGTGCCTATAGGGGCAATTTTTTCCGCTTCTTCTTTTGAAGATACGCCTATGTCAACAAATATATTGTCCAAAGATAAGTTCTTATAATTATCTTTTAATTCTTTTTCACTTTCTCCCTCAACTCCTACAACCCCTATTCTTCCATTAAAAATCAACCTGGAACCGATCAAATTTACAGGGTTTTGGCCCCCAACTTGTTCTACTTTTAGAAAGCCTTTGTCTAAAATGTGCGTAACAACAACTCCTATTTCATCCATATGAGCGTCAAATAATATAGTTTTTCCAGAGTTGCCTTTTTTTGTAGCGATAAGATTTCCTAGCTTATCTGTTTTAATATCATCCACATGATCTTTGATCTGTTCTTTTATAAAATCTCTCACTTGATCTTCTCTTCCACTTGGTCCATAAAGTTCCGTAATTTTTTTTATTAGCTCTTTCAATTTTTTTGCCACCTCTCTTAAAATGGTGTGTTAACAACTAGTTGCTTTACCAATTGGTAGGTATTTTCATAATCTTGTAAATTCATTATAGATTGTGGAGAATGTATGTATCGGCATGGTACAGATATTACTCCTGCTGGAATTCCATAAAGAGTCTTTGCGAGCCTAGCCGCATCTGTTCCTCCTGCCGTTCGCATTTTGTATTGGAATTTAATCCCTAATTTCTTTGCAGTATCTACAATTTTTTCAAAGATCTCTTTGTTAAGTACTAAACCGCTATGCATGAATGTTAAGACCGGCCCATTTCCGATATGAGTTGCCCATTTATCCGGGGTGTTTTCAGGGTTGTCACCAGCAGTTGTACCTTCTAATACAATAGCGAAATTTGGGTGTATTTTTGAAGCTGCAGTTCCTGTACCTCTCAGCCCTGTTTCTTCCTGAGTAGCAAAATTGAAGTATGTGTCGTAAAGAGGTTTCTCGCTGTTCTCAAAAAAATAGTCAATTATATCCATCATAATAGAACATCCAACCCTATCATCAAAGGCTTTGGCTACAGCATAGCTATTTTCCTCATAATAAGTAGTATCAAATGTAACCATATCGCCCAAATGGACCTTTTTAGATGCTTCCTCTTTGTTAGAAAACCCAGCGTAGACCCTTATACTTTCATATTGCTCAACTTTGTCGGTTTCTTTTTCTAAGTGAATAGGTGTAGAATTGACAACAGCAGATATTTTTTCGTCGATTTTTAATCTCTGACTTTTTACTACCCTTGGGTCAACTCCTCCAACGGGAGATATGCCAAAAGTACCGTCTTCATTTATTCTGGTGATCATAAAACCAACTTCGTCCATGTGTGCGTCAAGCATTAATTTTTTGGAAGAATCTTTACCTTTAATTAAACAAATTAGGTTCCCCATGTTGTCTTCGGTAATTTCATCGACCTTGTTAGCAATATTTGACTTGATGTACTCTTTTATTTTTTCTTCTCTTGAAGATATTCCAGCAAGATTGGTTAAGTCCTTTAAATACTTCCTCATGATTTTCGACGTCCTTTCCAAGTTAAACTAGTGTTTAAAGCAAAGAGAGATAATAATTTTGCGCTTTCTTCCACATCTTTTACATCTACAACTTCGTTTGGAGAATGCATGTTAAGGATTGGAACTGAAACAACACCTGTTTTTACTCCGGTAGAAGATATTTGTACTACATCTGCTTCGGTGCCACTGCCTCTAGTAAAAGTTTCTATTTGGTATTTGATATTGTTATTTTTTGCAGTTTTTGTTAGTTCTTCGAAAACACTTCTTGTAACGGTGGTACCTATACCTATAACTGGCCCTTCACCCAGCTTGATAGGCTCGACATTTTCCGGTAGTTTTTCGCCAAAGGTTACATCAATTACTATGGCAAAATCTGGTTTTAGATGGTAGGCACTACCTTGTGCTCCAACTAATCCCACTTCCTCACCTTTGTTAAAAGATAACATCAATTGCCCTTCAAATTTAAGATTTTGTAGATACTCTAACGACTTAATAAGTACCGCAGCACCGACTCTGTTGTCTAAAGACTTATTTGATATCTTCCCATTTTCAAGTTCAACAGCCTGGACTTGTATAACGCCCATATCGCCAACGTTGATACTACTTGTTCCCCCTGAAATTGAAAAATCGACGAAAAGCTCATCAAAGGAGGGAGATTTTTCTCTGTCTTCTTTTTTTTGAAGGTGAGGGGCTAAAAACCCTATTACACCAGTTTTTTCTGCATTATTCGTTTTAAAAAGAACCCTTTTTCCTACCAAGGTTCTTGGATCGACTCCACCAACGGGAGAAATACGAGCGAAATGATCATCAACTATTTTTGATATAACTATTCCAATTTCGTCTACATGAGCAAAAAAGGCAATTTTGGGACTCCCATTTCCATAAGTTGCCACTAAATTACCTATTCCTACTTTTTCTAATTTTATATCTGGTGAGATGTTTTTTAATTCTTTTTCAATCAAAGGAAAGGTATAATTTTCAAAAGAAGACACCCCAAACGTATTGGATAAATTTTTTAGTAAAGTAGAAGTATCCATTCATAACCTCCTTTTTGGTTTTCACACAGCATAAATACTGTTTTAAAAATTAAAAAAATTGATTTAATGTTCCTTTGCTCCAATATCTTTTTACAGTTCAACGGGTTCAACTAATGCTTTGTTTTCTTCAATCCTTATGGCAACAGGTGACTTCGGCCATTCGTAGTTAAAGAAAGGGATACCCGCGATTTCTACTAATGGTGAATTTAATTCGTAAGCTATAATGAAAGCGTTTTTTTTGTTGGTAATTCCTGCTCTTAAAGTTCCAAATACCTTTCCAAATATTATAATACTTCCACCCGCGTTAACTTCTGCACCTTGGTTTACATTTCCAAAAACTATGATGTCTCCAGGATTTTGTATTACTTGGCCGGATCTCAAATGTTTTCTATAAATTTGGGTACTCGAAAGGGTTAACTCTTTGTTTCCCACTTTTCCTTCGGGAAGCTTTCCAAAATAAGCTCCGGCAACGTTCAATTCAAGACTGTTGGCGAATTTTACGATTCTATTTAATAGATTATGCTGAGAACCGTCTTCGAAATATACGTAAAAACTATCTCCAATGTTAAAAAAACCTTTCATCTTAACAAGTTCTTTTTTAAAATGTTCAAAAAGATCTTTTTGCGTGTTCCCTTTCGAAAAATAAAAGATTATGTCTCCGTCCATAATTTTTGCATATACGGGTTCATCCATCTAAACCCCCCCTAATACAATTTTTAAATCAAAAACAAAATTCTATGACCATATATATAATAACATAAAATATAAGAAATATTACATAAACAAAAATTATTTGGCAAGTTCGTTGTGAAGAATTCATTGACCATAAAAGAAAAATATGATACAATCTAACAGTAAACATTTTTTGTAATAATTTATGTTATAACAAAAACTCTTAACAACAAAACTCTTTTGGGTGGAGAAGGAAGGGTTACTAAAGCAAGTTTTAGAATTTCTAAATAAAGTTAAAAGAATAATTTTGGAGGTGTATTTATGTTAGAAAAAGTATTTGATTTTATAAACTTTGGTCCTGCAGGTGCCACAGATGCCGGTAACACAGTCGAGCAAGCGCAAACTGCTCCCACAGGTGGTGGGTTCGGTGGATTGTTGTTTTTTTTAATAATCATAATCTTAATGTGGGTTTTATTGTTCCTTCCACAAAGGCGACAAGAAAAAAAGCACAAGGAAATGATTTCCGCTTTGAAAAAAGGTGATAAAATAGTTACATCCTCAGGAATCATAGGAAAGATAATATCTATAACTAACGAGAGAATCAGAATTTCAACAGCAGATAAAACAGAGATTGATATAACGAAGAATGCCATTGCAGGGGTTCTTTCTAAAAGCGATAAAACCGAAGTAGCACCAGAAAAACCCGAAGCTGAAGATGATAAATAGTATTTTAAATTGACTTTGTTCAGGGGGTGAAATAGTTGAGAAATCGAAGGATACGAATATTCTTTACTATAGTAGTTTTTGTTTTTGCATTCTTAGGCTTAATTTTACCTTTATCAGATAATGTGAATGATATAAGCATACTCCGGTTTTTCCCAAATATAAATTTAGGTCTGGATATTCAGGGGGGAGTGCTTTTAGAGTATAGTTTAGATGTACCTGAAGGAGTAGATACTTCTGAGGTTGTAGGTAACGTAATTACAGTTCTAAGGAGAAGATTGGACAATGCTGGTTACACAGAAGCAATAGTTTCCGAAGTTGTTTCCGGTGGAGAAAGCAGAGTTCGTGTTGAGATTCCTGGTATATCAGATACTCAGAGAGCTGAAGAACTCATAGGTAGTAAAGGAAAGCTTTACTTTGCAGAAGTATTGGAAGTTGTGGAATCTGAAACACCCCCACAAATTACGAGAAATAGGACTATAGAAATAAATGGTGAAGAAATAGAAATGTATAGTTACGTTAGAGATAGTAATAACCCTAACCTTTGGTATAGGGTGAAAAATGTTTTCGAATTTGGAGATGCTCCATTTCAGATTACCGGTTTAGATGTCAGTGATGCCGTTGCTTCTCTTAATAGTCAAGGGGCAGGATTCGTTGTTAATTTGAATTTCAATAATGAAGGAAGACAAAAATTTGAATTAGCGACTGCAAATTTAGTAAATCAAAGAATTGCGATCATTTTAGATGATGAAGTAATAATTGCACCTGTTGTTAGAGAAAGGATATCGCAGGGAAGAGCCGAAATCAGCGGAATAGAAAGTATGGAAGAAGCGCAAAACATTGCTGTGCTGATAAAGTCAGGGAATTTACCAGTAGATTTGGTTAAATTTCAAGAAAGAACCCTCGGCCCTACTTTGGGAAGAGATATTGTGACCACAATTATAAACGCTGGAATCATTGGGCTTTTAATAGTAATGATTTACATGATTATTGTTTATAGATGGATGGGGATAATTGCTGATATTGCGCTAATATATAATACACTTTTGTTACTGGGAATTTTAAGTTGGACAGGAGCAATATTAACTCTACCAGGTATTGCTGGTATAATCTTAACTTTTGGCACTACAGTTGACGGAAACATTATTATATACGAAAGAATAAAAGAGGAACTTAGAATAGGTAGGCCCCCTTTAACCGCTGTAAAGTTTGGATTTAATAAAGTTTTTTCAACTATTTTTGATGCCAATATAACAACTATTTTAGCTGGTTTAGTTTTATTCTTTTTAACAAGTGGAAGTATTAGAGGTTTCGCAGTTACACTCATAATAGGTGTTTTAGGTGCGATGTTCACCAACCTTGTTGTAAGTAGGTTGCTATTAGAAAGTACTTCACACTTTTTGAAACCTGAAAAGTATGTGAAGGGAATTGTTGTGGAAAAAGGGGGGAGTAAATAATGCCAAATATAGATTTTGTGGGAAAAAGAAATTTTTTCATCTATTTATCTCTTGCGTTGATACTCTTTTCTGTAATAGTGATTTTTGTAAAAGGGTTCAATTTTGGCATTGATTTTTCTGGCGGTAGTGAAATAATCGTATCCTTTGATAAAAGTTATTCAATAGATGAATTGAGAAACACTTTGCAAACTATAGATCCAGATTATACCACCGCTAAGATAATTCAAACTAACCCAGGCGGAGGAACTTCGGATCGATTCTTTTATATAATTACAGTAAGTGATTCCTTTCCTACCCTGGAAGAAAAACAAATGTTTATAAATAGTTTAGAAGAATCTTTTTCTGATTCTAGTTTAAATATTGAACAATTCAACGATGTTTCAGGCTATGCAGCTAGGGAGATTCGATCGTATGCTTGGTATGCTGTAATTACTGCTTTGATAGTTTTGTTAGTATATATAACCATTAGGTTTCAGTTTTCCTACGGTGTGGGGGCAATTCTATCTTTAGCTCATGACGTTGTAATCACCTTAGGTTTTTATTCCCTGTTTGGTATAGAAATGAATTTAACTGCTGTAGCAGCATTTCTTACTTTAGCGGGTTATTCTTTAAACGATACTATTGTTGTTTACGATAGAATAAGGGAAAATAGAACTAAAAATCGTGGGATGGATATAGAGGGAGTTACCAATAAAAGCATTAACGAAGTTATTGTAAGATCATTAAACACTTCCTTGACAACATTCATAGTTGCTTTTATGATGTTCCTTTTGGGAGGTAGATCAATAGCTTCATTCGCATTTGGATTAACTGTGGGAGTCATAATTGGAACTTATTCTTCTTTGTATATCGCAAGTCCAGTTGTTATTGGTATGGTAAAAAGGCGTAAAAAAACACAAAAAGCTTAATTAAATTAGAATAATAAATTTAAGAAAAACATGCCCTCATTTGAGGGCATGTTTTAAAGCGTAACAAATGCTTTTTTAATATATCCCTCTTTGTCAATATATTCTACTTTATAAGTATCTCCTAAAACTCCTTTTAATTTTAGGATGTCTCCACGACTTGCAATAGCTATTATTTCTCCTTGCTCGTTTGTGATTTCTGCTTGATTAGTGAATACTTGCAGATAGATATTCTCAAACTTCAAATGAACATACTTTGTGGATTTATTTCCATCGTCGTCATAAGCCGATATTTCAAGCACATTTGATGTAAGCTTTTCAGGATTTATCTCCAATGATAGATAGTAAGATTGGCTGTTAACTAAAAAAGTTTGACCTAATATTTCAACTTTTGTAATAAGATTGTTATCAAAAGCACTAAGAAGCAAAGAGTTGTTTTTATCTGAAATCAAAAATTCTGAAGGTACGTTTATAACAGGACCCTCTAAGATAGGAATGTTTATAGATTCTTTCCTTTCGAATGTTACGGCTTCGAAAAGGCTTATAGGATTATTTTTATAGAAAAATTTGTTTTCTACTTGTTCAGGGATATTAGTGGTATACTCCCCATTTTTTCTATAGGAAACAGAATATCCTTTTTCAAAAATAATACTTTGCAAAGGTATATTATTTTGCTGAAGATCTATAAGGCTTAATAAGTTTCCTTTACTCAAGGCATACAAATACCTTTCATCATTACTCCAAGTTAAATCAACAATTTCTCCGTTGGAAACATTTATAGTCGATTCTAAGTTTCCGTTTTTACTATTCCAAATGTACACATTTCCATCAGTTGTTCCTGTGGCTATGTAATTATCATCGTGGCTCCATTCAATTGCCTTTATTGAAGCTGTAATAATCTCAAATCTTTTATATAATTGATTAAATCTTCCATCCCATAATCGTAAAATCCCTTCAAATCCTCCCATAGAAAGAAAATTTGAATTATTAGCCCAATCTAGTGACCAAATAATATATGGGAATTCTTCGATGTAAATTGTATTTTTAAATTTTGGAAAATCTGATATACTTACTTTTTTATCTAAGCTTGCCACTGCTATTTTAGTTTCGTTGTAATTAATAGAAATATCTTTTATCCAATTGTTATGAAGATTTTCAACTACCTTATAAACACTCAAATCTGGTAGCGTAAGTACATAAACATTATTCTCCCATCCCCCTGCAATTAAAAACTTTTCCGAAGGAGAAATCTCCAAAGTGGTTAATTTAAAATCACTTATCTTCTTATTTTCTATTAACGTACCTTCAGAATTGTAAAGCGATAGGTATCCAGAATTTTCTGAAAGTATCAAATATCCATTTTTTGTTATTTCAAAATCAACTATTTCTTCAGAAAAAGAAAAATGATTTTCAATTATTCCTGAATCAATATTAAATACACCTATTTCACTGTCGGAAGTTAAGTAATAAATATGATTATTATTTCTTATAATTTTTATAACATCGGGTTTTTTTAATTCCAGTAATTTTTCAATTGATTTTGAATAGATATTTAAAGAGTATATGTTAACTCCATCGTTTAAATAAAGAATATCGTTTTTTTCATTACTCCATTCAATAGCTTTTATATTAAAATTATCAGGCTTTAGTTCTTCGAGTATTTTTAAAGTTGAAGAATCAAAAAGGATAATCTGATTATTCATAGTTAAAACAGTAAAATTTTCATTTAATGGTGAAAAAGAGACCTCTCTAATTGTTAAACCTAATGAAAAAGAATTTATTATCTTCAAGTCTTTATCCAATACATAAATATTTCCGTTCATGGAAAAAGCAAAAACATTGTTATTTACAATCGATAGTTTAATTATTGAATAATTATCAATTTCGATGGCTTTTATTTCTTTATTGTTTAAATAATCTATCAAAAAAATCTTACCTGAATGGTCTGCTACCAATATTGTACGTTCGTCGTAAAATTCTGCAACCGTTGGGATCGTGGAAAATCTCCGTTGAAATTCGACCTTTCTTTTGGTAATATTGTATACGTAGACCGTTTTATCTAAGGAAGTAAATATTATTTTATCTCTAAAACTGGATAAAGAGGAAATAGATTCGTCGGTTACGTTAATTTTGTAGTTAAGAAGAGAGGTATCGTTGTTAAAAACTTCTATTGTTCCATCACTTTCGGCGATTATAGTATATTTATTGTCGAGGATCCATTCCACATGCGTTGGTATAGAAGAAGTTGAGTAATAATGGGTAATGCGCTTTTCTTTCAAATCATAAGTTTTAAGGTAATTATTCTCCACAATTGTAGAAATTTCGCCGGTATTTTCATTTACAAAAAAATCAATAATCTCCGAATGTTCAAAATTATTTACTATTAAATTGGAGAAGATGTTTATACTGAAAATAGTCAAGAAAAAAATTAAGAAGGATTTTCTCAAAGCACTCAACTCTCTCTCATAGATTTTTGATTCTCTATTTTCTATTATATAATAAAATGGCCTTAAAAAGAATGCCAGTATAAAAATTAAAGGCTTTAGAAATTAAACAGCGCTGAAATAGCTGGGTTGGGAGCGGGGCGAAATCTTTTTCTCTTCCTTATGGGGCGCTATATATAAAGTTTTAGGCTAAGAGCAAAAGGAGGCTTTAAATTTGAGTGAAAAAGTAAAAATAGTTAATGTAATAAAACAAGATGATAACTATTTCGCTACCATAGAGAATAATCCTTTTTATCCTGATGGAAAAGGAGGGCAACTTGGAGATAGGGGTAAAATTGATTCTGCTGAAGTTTTAAGCACCACAGAAAAAGGTGTGGTCTTAAACAAATATTTAAACCCTGGTGAGTATTTATATGAAATAGATGAAAGAAGAAGATGCGATATAGCTCAGCAACATACTGCACAACATATATTATCAGCTGCTTTTGAAAGAATAGCTTCATTAAAAACCGTTAGTTTCAAGATGGGTGAAGAATATTCTACTATAGATTTGAATGGACAGAATATCGGGGAAGAAGTATTAAATAAAGCCGAAGAACTTTCAAACGATATAATTTCTAAGTGCATAAAAGTGGAAGAAATATTTACGGATAAAGAAGGAGTTCAGAAATACAATTTAAGAAAACCTCTAAGTGATAAAGTAAATGGTGAAGTGAGGCTGATAAAAATCGATGATTTTGATATATCTGCTTGTGGTGGTTTCCATGTAAAAAACACAGGTAACATCAACCTTTTAAAGATAACAAATACAGAAAGAGTGAAAGGGAATTTAACGAGGGTGTATTTCTTAGCAGGTCTTAGAGCCATTAAGGATTATTCACAAAAAGATTTAATTTTAAAAAACATTTCTGCTATCTTGACATCGGGGTTGTATGATTTAAAAAACAAAATAGAAATTCTATTAAATGAGAACAAAGATTATAAGAATAGTATTAAAAAGTTAGCAGAAAAAAATGCATATTATCTTGCAAAAGATTTAATCGAAAAACCGGTGGTTGTGAATAAAAATAAAGTAGTTTACCATAAAAAAGAGGACGAAACAGCGGATTTCTTACACAAATACGTGGATTTAAAAGATTATACACTCATTATTGAAGATGAAAAGAACAAAACCTTTTCTATTTTCTCAAACAATATTAACTGTAAAGAGCTTATAGACAAATTAAAAATGAATAACAATATCAAAGGCGGTGGAAGCGAAGTAAGAGGTAACATAAGCGGCGATATAAAATTCGAAGATATTCTCAAAATATTAGAAAAATAGCCCAATCATGGGCTATTTTATTTTTCAGAAATAAACTTTCTAATTCTTAGATTCAAATATTTTCACGTAAAAATTTTCTATGTTTTGTTCGTTTGTATTGTTTTGAAGTAAAACTATATTTGTATATGGATCATAATTTTTGCCGGGTTCGTATAATTTGGAATTTGGGTCCAAGTCCAATAATCTTTCGATTTCATCTTTTGATAAATGAACGGTTTTTGGAAGAATGTGGATGTCTTTTCCTAATCCATCTTCTATAAATTTATCTAGACTAATTTCTTCATTTTTTTCATAGGAGACATATTTTAGGATATCTATAAATATCTCAGCTGGATACCCACCTGTAATTGCTCCAAAGGGATTTTGCTGTTCGTCAAAGAATACAAAGGTTGGTGTATATCTGGCACCAAAGGCATAAAACAACTGACCATAATTATATTCTTCTCCTTGAAATGTGGCTTTTTCAGTGGTAGGAAAGATTTCAACAAAAACAAATTCTGTGCGTAGCCATTTTTGAATCTCTTCATCCAACAATGTTGTTTCTTTAAATTGAGTACACGCTGGGCAAGTAGGTGATGAAAACATAACTACAACTTTTTTGTTTGTTAATTCGGCAACTTCGAAAGCTTCATTGAAATTTTCAAAAACAAATTCATCTAAAGGGACAGAAAATATTGTAATTACTGATAGAATAAATAACGTTACAACGAAAAATTTTTTCATAAAGTATACCTCCATTTTATAATACACTTATATTGTTAAAAATCCCAAAGGAAACCATAGCACCCACTACTATAAGTAAAATACCACCAATAATTCTCAAGGATTTTTGCCATTTAGGTTCTCCTAAGGTTACTTTAGATAATATTTTACTGACGATGCCACTAAAAAATAGAAACGGGATGGAAATACCCAAAGAATAAATAAAAAGTAAGAGAGCACCTCTCATTGCTTCTCCAGTAGTCGTTGCTAAGGTAAGAATCGAAGCCAATATTGGACTTGCACACGGGATCCATACTAAAGAAATTAGAATCCCAATTAAAAAGGCGGAAAAAAAGGAATTATTTTTATTGTATTTTCTTAGGTCTATATTCTTTGCAGAAATCAAACTTTTATTCATCAAAAACAGAAATCCAAATAATATTATTAAAACACCAGCAACTATGTTGATAACACTTTGGTACCTTGCAAGCATCATACCAATACTACCAGAAATACTGCCTAACAGGGCAAAAAAGAGAGAAAGACCAAGAAAAAAGCCAAAACTCCTTTTGATGACCAAACGAGTGTTTGAGATATCAGGGATCACCAATGCGAAAAAAACGGGTATTAAAGGGAAAACACAAGGGCTGAAAAATGATAATAACCCACCAGAAAATGCTGTTAAAAAACTAACAGAATTTGTAATGGCAAGAGAATTCATAGTGTTAACTCCTTTTCTAAAATTATTAAAAGTTAACGATACCCTACTAGGGTATTTTAATTATATCACATTAAAAGGAATTTTAGCAACAAAGGTGGAGATAAAGATTTCCTGAAGAAGTAGTAACGTTATTTACTCAAGGAAAGCAACAGATAATTAGATGGAAAAACTAGTAGAAGCTTTCTCGGACATATTGTACAAAATAAAGATAAAAGATAATATAAACATCAATAAAGAAAAGATGCTAAAAAATGTGGAATTTCTCTTTTTAAAAAGGTATCAATAAAACTTTTTAGGCAGGAAGTAGATAATTAATTTAACCACTTCCTGCCTAAAAAAGTTCACTTCTTTATCCAGTCGAAAACTTCTTTTTTTGAAATAGTGGCTAAAGCTATGTAGTTATCAGCTCCACCGTAGTAAACGTAGTATTGATCACCATATTCAACCAATGCATCTGAGAATACAACGTTTGGAACTCCTCCGAAAATCTCCCAGTTTTCCTGAGGTTCTAAAATGGGTTCTTCTGTTCTTTTTAAGACCTTTGTTGGATCTTTTAAATCTAAGAGCATAAAACCTAACCTGTAGATAGGTCTGATGTCTTCTTGAACACCATGATACAAAAACAACCACCCATAAGGGGTTTTTAAAGGTGGACCGCCTGCTCCGATCTTTAAGTTATCCCAATAATCTTTTCTTGGAGAAGCAATTTTTACATAATTGTCCCAATGTATTAAATCATCAGAATATGCAAACCAAATATCTGGTTCCAACCTATGAATTAAGATATATTTTCCATTAACTTTTTCTGGGAACAAGGCAGCATCTTTATTAGGACTTTCTGGTAAAATAGTTCCGTATCTTTCCCACATAAAGAAATTCTCTGTGGCAGCCAAAGATATTTTGATATTTCTCGGAGAATAAGCTGTGTAACACATATAATATTTTCCGTTTATATACGTTACTCTTGGATCTTCAACGCCGTACAATTCTGAGACATCTGAAGGTTCAAATACCGGTTTTTCCATTCTATTAAAGTGTATACCATCCAAACTTACTGCATAGCCAATCCGAGAAACCATATCTTCTCCTTGGGCGCGGTACAACATATGAAAAACTTTCCCGTCATACACTACCGCAGGATTAAAAACAAACCTAGACTCCCACAAATGCATTGGATTAGGTCCAAACAATGGGTTTGACAAATGCCTTTTCAACTTCAAATTCAATATATATCCCTTCCTTATAACGACAGTTTTTTAATTGTGATTATTTTAGAGACATTGAAATTCCTTGCAAAAATGCCTTTCTAAATATTATGAAAATGAGCACCATCGGTAAAGTTTGAATCACCGAACCTGCCATTACTGGTCCAATATACGCACCGTACTCGTGATTAAAGCTTGCAAGCAAGACAGAAAGAGGCATTTTATAATAGTCCTGAATAACAATGAGTGGCCACATAAAATTATCCCATACTCCGATGAAAGTGAATAGCCCAACAATGGCTATAACCGAATTATTTAAAGGTAGCATAATTCGAAAAATAATAAACATATCAGAGGCTCCGTCCATTTTTGCAGCTTCGATGTAGTCGTTTGGTGTCCCTCTAAAGCTTTGAGTCATCATAAAAATGCCCCAACCACTCATAATAAAAGGAACGATTAAAGCTGCCAACGAATTCAACAGATGCATATTTCTCATTAATATATATAAAGGTATGGTAAACATGAATCCAGGGAACACCATTTGAAAAATAATAAAATTAAATATCCCATCTCTTGCCTTAAATCTATATTTTGACAAGGCGAAAGAAATTATAGCAGATGTTATTATAACACATACTGTGACGGTGACAGACACAAATAAACTTATAAAAAATGCCCTTATAAACGGTCTATTCATTCTTTCGGCGCTTTCTAATATAAATCTAAAATGTTCTAAAGTGAACCTCGTTGGTAGGAATCTGGTATAGATTTCAGCAGAGGGTTTTACCGATGCCAAGAATAGCCATGCATAAGGGTACAACCAGATTAGAGATAAAAAAAACATTACTATATGAAGAATTACATTTCCAGATTGTATTTTTTTATTTGTCATACTAAATCAACTTCTCTCTCCATAGTTTTCCTTATTACCCAAATCATTCCAAAGCTTATAATAGCTACAAACACTGCCATAGTTGCAGCGTAAGTTGGGTCCATTCTTTGAAATGCTGTAGTAATCATATGCATCATCGGGGTTAAAGTACTTCTCATTGGCCCACCCCCGGTTATCATATAGGGTTCTGTGAATATTCCAAAAGCCAAAGTAATAGCCAACACCAAGACCATTATTATAGAAGGATTTAATAGTGGCAATGTAATTCTAAAAAACTTTGTAAGACTTCCTGCCCCATCTAACTCTGCTGCTTCATATAAAGATTTTGGTATAGCGGTTAACCCTGCATACAGTATCAAGCCATAATAGCCAATGAATTTCCAAATAACAATCAATGCAATGGAAAACATCGCCCATTGTGGGCTTGTAAACCAAGGAATAGTGATACCAAAAAGACTATTTAGGGCTTTATTTATTGGTCCATTGACAGAAAAAAGGTTTGAAAACATAATTGAATAAGCAACTCCTGATGAAACATTGGCTACCAAAAAAGAAAGAGCTACAAATGTTTTGCCAAACTTTATTTTGTTCAAAGCAATGGCAAAGAGTAAAGCTCCTATTAACACAAGAGGAATATAGTACATCATAAAACGAAAAACATTAGTTACTGTTTTCCAAAAAAGAGGGTCGGTTAAGACCCTTGTAATATTGCGAAAGCCAACGAATTGGGGTGATCCGACAAACCTCCATTTAGAAAAAAGAAGTATGAACAACCATACAAAAGGATAACCCCAAAATATTGCCGCATAAATTAAATATATTGAAGAAATACCAAAGCCTTTCCTTGCTTCTTTTTTTGCTAACCCTATTCTTTTACTCATTGTTTTAACCTTCCCTTACCAAAGGATTCTGTTTATAGCCTTAATTGCATCATCCAAAGCTTTTTGAACATCTTTGGTGCCATGCATCAAAGGTTCAATCAATTCAACAGTCATGATATCTTGTACGTCAACAGTTGTTGTAATTGGTGCAGGAGGAACAGCATAGGGGACATATTTGGCATATTCAGCCGCTAAAGGATTTGCCTCCCAAAAATCAGCAAATATTTCATTAGTTAACAAGTCTTCTCTTGCTGGTGGCATTTTGGTGTATTCTAACCATTTCGAATCGAAATCTTCTCTCGAGAATACCCATTTAACAAATTCCCAAGCCTCTTCCAAGTTTTTTGTAGTATTAAAAATTACAAGCCCCTTTGCATCAGCAAAAGTATAAATCGGTTGATCACTTGGATAATTGTCAGGAACTGGTGGCGATGTAATAACAATATCATCAATGACGTCTGGATACTGATTCTCGGCATAAGCGATGCTCCAAGGACCCATCAATGTTCCAGCAATTGCTCCGTTATAAAATGGATCAGAACCTAAGTCTACAGCAGTCCATTGGTTATCAAACATTGTTTTGATAAACTGAGCTACTTCTTGGCCAACTTCGTCGTTGAATGTTGCTTTCATTCTTTCAGTATCTATATATGATTTTCCTTGACCTCCTGCATAGTAATACGTAATGAAGTCAAACCATCTATCCCACCAATTTCTACCTGCAATTACTTGGATGGAATATCGTTCCATCGGTACCACAAAGTTTTTAGAAAATTCGTAGATCTCCGAGTACGTTCTTGGGGGATTATCAAAGCCAGCTTCTTTCAATAAAGAATCTCTCCACCACATCAGAACAGGGTTTGAATAAATAGGTATAACATATGCATTACCGTTTATTTTCCAGCCTTCTATGATACTTCCCATCTTTCGTGTTTCAACAAGTTCATCGAAACCTTCCAATTCATTTAAAGCTACTAATTGGCCTATATCCGCTAACTGTGCCGCAAATCCTGAAAAGATGTTGGTGGAAATATCCGGGGCTCTTCCCGAAGCTATAGCTGTTAGAATAGCTTCTTCTGAGCTTCCTGCTGCAGGAATGGTAGACCACTCGATATCGATTTCAGGATGTAAAGTTTCATATTCAGCAACGACTTCCTTCCAAAACATTTCTTGTTGTGGATTAGGCGCGGTCCAAAAAACGAGTTTTGTCTGGGAAAAGGCAAAAACCGTCAACAATAACACAATAAAAACCACTGTTAACTTTTTCATACTGATCATACCTCCTTTGAATTATGTTACTACCCGATAATAATTTATAATTTTTTAAAATAAGTCATTTTATTTCTTATATTGCTTGATCACTATTCCTAATTCTTAGCTCTTATCGTACTATCCCTTTCGATAAAGGTGGTGAATAACGAGATCATTGCTGGATGAGGATTCTTTTCATTGATCAAATCTATTAGTCTATTTAAAGCGATATTCCCCATCTCAAACTTGAAAACTTTTACCGTTGACAGTTTAGGTTCAGAAACTGAAGAAGAGATAATATCGTCAAATCCAATTAGTTGAATATCTTTTGGGACATGAATTTTTTTCTTTTTTAAAAAATTTAAAATTATTAAAGCTATAACATCATTTGAAGCAAAAATTACATCAGGTTTTTTGGATAAAGATAAATTTAATGCATATAATATACCTTCTGGAGTTTCGTCACACTCAAATGTTTGAGGCAGCAATCCAAATTCAGTCATCGCTGCCGTGTATCCTTCAAATCTATTTCTAAATCCCCAATATGTAAGTGGACCGTGAATATGTACAATCTTTTTATATCCTCGTGAGATCATTTGTTTTATTGTATAATAGGCGCCATCAAAGCCGTTTGAGATTACGGAATCAACTTTTAAAGCAGGAATGTAATTATCTACAAGTACCTTTGGTAAATATGAATTTTCGACTAACTTAGGTAGACGGTCTCCTCCCATTATAAGCAAGCCATCTAAACCTTCCAGTAATTTTCTGTTTCCATTATCAAAGGTTTCCAATTTTATTTGGATGTTGTTTTCTTTTGCTAAACTTTCTATTCCTGCTAAAACAGTTGTGTAGAACTCTCTTATACCAAATGAATCATTCTCCTTGAGAATTTTGTCTATCCTTTTACTAATGACTAAACCAATGTTATAAAAACTTTTTTTGTTGGCTAAATTTCGAGCGATTCTCGAAGGTTTATAATCTAATTCTTCGATAGCTCGCAAAACTTTTTCTTTAGTTTTTTTTGAAACATTGTCTTTTGAATTCAAAACTCTTGATACTGAGGCTATCGATACACCAGCTAATTTTGCAACATCATCTATCTTTGACATTTAGTAATACCTCCATATTGTAAGCGCTTACAAAAAAATTATAACAGCATCCTAAAAGAAAGTCAAACCTGGTTATAACCAAATAAGGCCAATTAAAGGTAATTATTCTCAATTATTTGAAAAAATCTCCATTTTTCTAATAAATCGGGTTTGAGGAAATGTATTTAGAAAATCAAAAAATAAGAAAATAGGAGATTTTGACTGCTAAAGGTCTATAATTGCTTTTAATTACATTTAAACAGTTATAATCGACTTTGCATAGATTCTTTTTAGATGCTATAATTATTAAGGAGATTGTAAGCGTTTACATAAAGATAAGACAGAAAGTCTGTTTAGTTTGGAGTATCCCAATAAATATATTTATGAAAGAGGAAAGGAGGAGGAACAAAAGTGAAAAAAGCGAGGATCTTTGTAACTTTAGTAACGGTTCTTCTTGTTACATTCACCCTTTTTGCAGAGGAAAAGGTGTTAAAAGTTTCTACCGAGCAAATGACAAACCTTGAGGTTCCATTTGTGGTGAGTTTTTCTGAGTTGTTGGATTTTGTTGGATATGATTTCGATGCGAACTGGAATTCTATCAGAATAAAAGATTCGAAAGGGAACGATCTTCCCTATCAGATTGTGGATGTAGATCAAAACGGAAGAATTTCTTCTTCAGATTTTCTCCAATTTGTATTTAAGAATGAAGCCAATATCGTTGTCTCGGATGATTGGGATTTAGACTTACTACAATTCGAACCAGCTTTCACAATCGAGGAAAAAGACGGGGAATACAATGTAATAAACAAAAATTTTATGGTCAAGGTAAATAACCACGGATTAGCAAATTTTACTAAATATGGAAATGTTGAAGGAATCTTGTACAATGAACTCGGGACAGCAAGAATTGCAGGCTGGTCAGGTAGCACATACTATGTAGACGGGAAATTAGGCAAACACGTTGAAACAACATCTATGGGATTAACCGTGAAGGATTTAAAAGTTTTTGATCCAGGACCTGTCGCTGTAACTGTTCAGGCTGTACTTTCCTATGAAGATCTTCCTGGTCTCACACAAAATTTAACCACACATATTTTTAAAACTGGTGATGTGTTAGTGGAAAATGAATTTTCATTCTCCAATTACGTGGACATAATGAAATTACAAGTTATGGCTACAGCACCTTTAACAACCGTTGATGATAGTTCTTTGCATATCACTCCTATATTTAGAAGAATGATTTGGTCAGAGCAATTAGGAGTAACTCCATATGAATATTGGAAGGAAAGAGATGCAGTAAAAATAGTTGATGGAAATGCTTATGTTGTTTTTCCAGCAATCGATTCAATGAAGCCTTTATGGTGGGGAGCAACCTATGCCTTTGTTTCTATGGAAGATTGGAGGGCTAATTTTTCTGAGAAATATAGTTTGATAGCTGCCGAAATATTACCCGAGACAGCCGTTGTTTATTCTGACCTTAAAAAATTTGTTTATAATGATTTTTGGTTTTACGAAAGTAGAGAATTTAGAGATGGAATTTTTAGATGGATCCCAGGAGAATTGAATAATTATGAAGCTACAAAAGGCACCTTTGAAGGAACTAATGAAGCTGATTGGATGATGAAATTCAAAGCCGGAGACAAAGTTACTTATACGAGATATTTCTCAATCTATTCCGCAAAGGACACTGTAGAAGCTATAAAATTGCTTGAAGGAAGAACACACGAGATACAAAACTTAAAACTTATTATTCAGTAAACCTTTTATTTCTGCAGCATTTATAAATGCTGCAGAAATATTTGTTAGCACAAAGTTTATAGGGAGGAACAATTATGAATCGGAGGAAATTCTTCATGTTTTCTTTTCTTTTTTTATCTGTAATTTCTTTTAGTGTGCCAGAGATGAATCTTAATCATCTTGAATTTTTAAGGGACGAGTTTATAATAGAAGGCGAGACAAAAATCGGTTATTGGATATATGCTGAAAAATTCGGAGATACATATGTTCACACAGAGGCAAAAGGCGAAGGAGTAACTTGTGTAGATGATGTAGCAAGGGTTGCAGTTTTGTACACAGAACTTTATAAACTTTATCACAACGAATTTTACCTTCAAAGAGCAAAAGAAGCTTTAGATTTTGTGATGGCACTTCAAGATTCTGATGGAGATTTCTATAACTTTATTTTTGATGATGGTAGTATTAATAAGCAAGGGATAACGAGTAGAAAATCAGCAAATTGGTGGGCGGCAAGAGGATTTTGGGCTATCTCAAACGCCTTAGAAATCTTTGATGAGGATAAGGATTTCCAAAAGAAATTAGACAATTCTGCCAAATTAGCTTATAGTTTTTTATCAAAGAGCTTGGATGAGGATTATTTTTTAAATAAAAATTCGGATGTTTCTTCCGTTTTCCTTTTAGGGGTTATTGAATATTACAAATATACGGGGTATGAAAGTGCAAAAGAATTGGCTATAAAAATTGGAGATTCAATTCTTAATACACAGATAAAAGAAGGACTAATGAAGGGGGCGTTCAACGAAGGAACGGATTACCAATTATGGCATAGTTGGGGTAGTAGACAAGGGGAATCTTTGATTGAACTGTACAAGGTAACAGGAAATACTAAATATTTAGATTCAGTAATCTTTCTAGCAGATGAATTCTATCCAGTATTGCTTTCTCTAGGTCCTGTTTATGAAATAGGAAAGTATATAAAAATGTATCCTCAGATTGCTTATGCAGTTGAACCAATAATTTCTACCTTGGTGAAATTATACTCCGTTACCCTTGAAGAAAAATATGCCTACATGGCCGCATTGTTTGGAGGGTTTTTTGAAAGGAACAACCATTTATCTTCTCCTATGTACGGACCAAACGGTGAAGGTTATGATTCTTTACACTCAATATATATAAACAGCAATGCTGGTGCTGAGTCGACAATATCTGCTTTGCTAAGTTTAGTCAGATTAAAAACCTTACCTTCCAAGGTTCAACCATTAACTTTGTCTAAAATAGTTAGTGGTCGAGAAACGCTAATATTCGAAGCTGAAAAAATGGATACGGGCATTTATTATTTTGAATTGGATAATACCAATAATATCCGGATTAAAACTGAGGAAAGCATAAGGATAAGACAAAAAATTGACAATTTTTATTCTGGTGAATATGAAGTTTACATATCCGGGTCTTTTGATTCTAAAACCTACGTTAAAGCTTCTTCTGAAGATAATTCAACAGATAAAAACTTAGATCCAAATGAGGGCATCATGTACGTTGGGAACTTAAATATGGAGGAAAATCAAATTATTTTGTACTTAAAACCTGAAAGTGGTTTTATTCACATTGATCAAGTTATTTTGAAACCAATTGATCCCATTTTTATATTTGACTTTGACCAATTTTATTATGAATTCTCAAAGGGCAAAATTGTAAAAACAGCTTATGAAACAACAACAGAAGAAAGTTTATATACTCAAACCGCGCAAGTTGAAGGTGTTTTTATTGACAATAGCTTTTTATTGACTATAGAAGAGCTATTTAACAACGACGGTATAGTAAGTTTTTCCGACAGAAAATCCGGCAATTTTGATAATTACGATGGAATAATAGGGGCAAAATACCCATCAGAGGAGCTTATAAAATATTTAACGAATAATGTGTTCTTTTATGAAAAGGAAGATGTTTATTTTAAATTTAAAATTGATGGAAAAGACAACCTAATACTAACTTCTCAAGTTATAAATCTAAAAGATATAGAAAAAATATCTGATTACATGTACATTGTAGGAGCGAGCGACCATGGAAATTATACAGGTAAAGTAATGATCCTTTACCAAGATGGATCAACTCAAGAAGTGAACATTGCCTTTTCCGATTGGTGCCAGACTCCAATTTATGGTGAAACTGTTCTTTTGGAATTTGGTTATAGATACGATAGCTTAGGAATAACAGAAAATATAAATCCGAAAATGTACTTGTTGAAGATTCCTTTAAAATCTACGCCTGTGCAATCTATCTTTTTGCCTCAAATTCCAACGATGCATATCTTCGCCATATCTTTAAAGTGAATTCGATTTAAGAGCCCACTTATACTTTTTGAAAATAGAAAGATGAAACTCATTAATGAATAATCGATTCTTATTCAAAAAAAGACTTGGGAGTATCCCAAGTCTTTTCTAAAGGATCATATCTTTTTTGATGACACTTCCATCAATGTCGTATATTTCGAAATGGATCTTTTTTATTTTTAAGATATTTGTTGGATCGTATGTTTTCACATCTATTTTGAAATCATTACCTACTTTTGTTATATCTATCTTTAAATTACCAAACTCACCTTTTGTAAAGTTGTAAGTGGTTCCATCGTCATCATAATAATTGTAAATAGCGTGATCGCTTACCAAACCAATAACTGTTAGTTCTGTAATTTCTTTTTCACCAACATAATTCATAGGTTCGGAAAGAAGTATTAAGTTATTTTCTTTTATGAAGAGAGGAATTTCGTTTAAATCTGCCTCAATGTAATAATCTCCTGGCTCATAAACTTTCATATTTCTTTCTTCGTATTTAGAAGCCGTCCAATTTAACCAATTCACTTCCGGCAAGTGTACATATCTTCCCTTTTTGTTTTGTTCGTGAACCGGTGCCACCATCAAAGAATCTCCGTACATGTATTGATCTTCTATATCTTTCACCCTATCCCCTTCAAATACAAAAGATAACGGTTTTACAAATGGAACCGATTCTTTCACGGAGTTCATATATTCTGAGTAAGTATACGGTAGAAAAGCGTATCTGAGCCTTACTATATCCCTCATGATGTTCAATGATTCTTCATCGAACTGCCAAGGTTCTTGAGGCCTTGTATTTAGTGCAGTATGGTTTCGATAAAAAGGTGTGAACGCACCTAACTCCATCCATCTTATGACTAATTCGGCAGATGAATCTGCTCCAAAGCCACCAACATCAGCTCCCGTATAGAAAAATCCCATCATGTTTAAAGATTGCAGCATTCTTATATTAACAAGCATATGTTCCCACCAAGATTTATTATCTCCCATCCATATTGAAGCCATCCTGTGAAGACCAGGATAACTGCTTCTTGACAGTAGCAAGTATCTTTCATTCGGTAATAACTCTTTAAGCTCATCCGCAGTTGCTTTTGTCATGTTGAATCCGTATAAGTTATGAACCGTATCGTGATTTATTAAACTACCGTTGTCTAGTTTGTGGTAAAAACTTATATAATCTTCTCTGTTACTGGCTATGTTCAAAAGTGTTTCTCTTGCCAAGAAAACTTCTATACCAGCATTTTCCTTATTTTCCTCTAAATATTTTAACATTTCCAAAAGATTGTCTAAACCTTTAGGAGTATAAAATATTGAAGGTTCGTTCATATCGTTCCAAAAGCCTTTTATTCCCATATCTGTAAAGAGTTTATACTTCTTACCCCACCATCTTCTAACTTCTGAGTTCAAAAAGTTTGGAAAGTGCGTGGGCCCTGGCCAGACAGCTGCAACAAAGTTATTACCGTTTTCATCCACGCAGAAAAAGCCTTTTTCCTTACCTTCTTCGTACATTTCATAATCCTTTTCTATTTTTACTCCAGGGTCTATAATCGGTATAATTCTTATTCCCATTTCTTTTAGGTCTTTTACCATCCCTTCGTAGTTAGGAAATTTTTCTTTGTTTATGGTGAAAACCTTGTAACTATCCATGTAATCTATATCGGTGTAAATGACATCACAGGGTATTCCAGTTTCTCTGAATTTTTTTGCTACATTTCTAACTTCCTCTTCAGAGAAGTAACTCCACTTTGATTGCTGAAACCCAAAGGCCCATTTTGGAGGGATATAAGGTTTCCCAGTTAAATCAAAGTATTCCTTTATTATGGATAGCTTTTCATCAGAATCAAAGATATACAAATCAAAATCTTTTGAAGGGAGGGTTATCTGTAAAATATCTTTATCTGTGAATCCTATGTCAAATATTATTTCAGAAGGATAATCAATGAACAATCCGAAAGTTTTTTTCCCATCCAAGATCATAAAAGGATGAGAACCGTATAAAGACATTTTGTCAGGGGTGTGTTCGGGATCATCCGTGTTGTAGAATCTATAAATTTTACCTCTTTTGTTCAATGCCCCAAGAGTTTCTCCTAATCCATATACAACATCTTCTTTTGACATCTTGTATATGAAATTTATTTTGTTGTCTTCTTCTTCAACTTGAAAATATGGGATAGTATCGTTTTGTTGAAAATCTTTGCTTTCTAAGTCAACTATCACCGCCCCAGTTTTAAAAGGTTTGCCGCTTCTGTACAAAGTAGTGTATTGTGTTAACTGCGTCTTTGCGAACATAGATAAATCCTCCTCAAATTTTTATTCTAATTCTATCAGAATAGTTGACCAATATTCAAGTATTGGGACTTTTACAATTAACCCATTTTCTTTTTCTAAAAAATCTATTTTTGAAAAAAATAACTGATTATCAGCTGAAGCAAAATATACATTTTTAATATTGTTTAAAGGGATAAAAATTTCTATATCATTGATTGTATTGGGTTTTTTTGTTTTCATTCTCCAAAAGTCTGTGCTTGTCCCTACAAAATTGACAAGATTAATGAAAACATACTTAGAGTTCATCTTAACATTGTACCATATAGAATCATTTTTTGGGTTTAAAGATAAATTATTTCCTTTTAATTCTACTTCTTTTTCTAAGATATCAAATAATTCTTCATATCTTACTTGGTAATCATAGTAATTCCTGAGTTTATTTAGTAAATCTTGACTTACAATATCTGCGTCGCCAGGGAAATAAGGCCCTCCGAGTATTAACAAATATTCTCCCATTTCTAATCTTCTTCCACCACTTATTGCAATAACCGCATCAGTCAAAATAATATTTTCTTCAAAAGAGGGATTGATGTAGGCAGCAGTTATGACATCCTTTTTGCTTCTTTCCTTAGCTTCTTTGATCATTTTGTACATATCTTCATATGTATTACATGATTCCCAAGGTTCTATATAAATCGCATCTGCTTGAGATTGTATTTCCTTGGGCCAATTATTAACATAATTAAAGATTACCGGAGCTTCTGTTTGTTGTTTCAATTCATTTATGAATTCCTTAAAACCTTTAGATGTTATGTAAGGTTTATATTCGTTATTTTCTAAGTAAAAAGATGCATTATCTTTAGGGTATCCATATTGATCTAAATGTATTCCATCAAATCCAAAATTTAAAGTTTCTTTACATTGTTGTATAAGAAATTTTGTCCAACCCGAATCTTGATAAGTATTTGTGATTAAAATTTTTTGATAAAAGTCAACCGGTTCATAATTCTCACCTTTTATTTCGTATAACAACCACTCGGGATGGTCTAAGCCAAGATTTCTTTCTACACCGTAAATAGGGACATAAGCCATAGAAAAAATATTTTTTTCATGTCCTTCTCTAATTAAATCTTTTAAAACAGAATTTGATATATTTCTTTCTCTATTCCAGGCATCTTTGTAATTTTTTTCTTTAGAAACTAGATATCCATAGTCATACATCCAATCATAATATTGCAAAGAGTTGATATGATATTGGGCTAAATAATCCATCGTTTTTTCGGCGTTAAATCTTCCTTCGCCAAAATCTGTTAAAAACCCATAGCGAGGTGACTCAGTCCATGAATTTAAAATCGAAAGGCCCCTGCTTAAGATCAGATTATCATTTACATAAAAGTCTAATCCATACCCTCCAACTTTAGAAGGAGCTTTTAAAGATATTTGCATGATTTCTTCCACTTTAGATATGTTCATACTTAATTCATTAATTGTTTGAATATCTTTAGTTATAACAATTTTAATTTTTTTAGTTTCGTTAGGAAGATTCAACAACCTTAGATTTATAGAATCATTTGGATAATAAAATGATTTATCAAACAAAATGTCCATACTTTCACCTCCAAATATAGATACGAACAAAAGTAAGATATAAAAGTTTAAAAATATGATTTTCTTTTGCAATTAAAAGTCTCTCCTTTCAAAGTTTTAAACCTCCTTCAGAAACTGATTGTATAAAATACTTTTGAAATAGGACATAAACTACTAGTACAGGGGCCAAAGAAATCATAGTTCCTGCAAATAAAACATTCCATTGAACGCTAAATTGACCTTTGAAAGTCATTATACCGATAGGTAATGTCCAATTGTTCTTTGAAGTTAATATCAAAGATGGCCAAAAATAGTCATCCCATATTCCCAAAAAAGACATTATAGTTAACGCTCCTACAGAAGGGAGAGCTTGTGGGAAAACTATATAAATAAATCTCTGCCAGGCATTGGCTCCATCCAATTCTGCACTTTCTTCGTATTCAACAGGCATAGCTTCAAAAAATCCCCTTAAGAAAAAGGCGTTGAACGCAATTCCTCCTATTCCTCCTGTTAAAATAAGTGTAATTTTGTTGTCCATCAACCATCTTATTTTACTAACAATGTCGAATTGAGGAATTATGAGAAGTAATCCGGGTACAGCTAAAGTAGCGATTAGAAGGGAGAAAAAAGTTTCTTTTCCCGGAAAATTATACCTTGCAAATCCATATGCCGTTAAAGTGGATAAGAGAACATTCAAAATAATTGCAGGAAGCGTTATGGTAACGCTATTTATAAAGTATCTGGCAAAATCTGCTTCTTTCCAGACAGTTATATAATTTTGGAATGTAGCAGGCTTAGGGATTAATTGTGGTGGAACGGTGAAAATATAACCTGTTTCCTTTAAGGAAGTTATAAACATGTAATAAAATGGGAAAGTCATTATTATGGCTCCTAAAATTAAAATACAAAAAACAATTATATTAATTATTTTTTTTGAGTTTTTTCTTTGCATTTTTTCACCTCTTAATAGAAACTTCTTTTAGCTAATAGTTTCCTTTGGATTTGGGCTATGGTAAAAACAATAATGAAGAAAATTACCGATATTGCCGACCCGTAACCAAAATGGAAATAATCGAAGGCTTCTTTAAACATATATGAAGACAAGACCTCCGTTGATCCCATCGGTCCCCCGCCAGTCATAACATAAACCGAAAGAAAAACATTAAATCCGCCAATGGTAAGCATGACAAGTTCAAACATAATTGTGGGCACCATTAAAGGTAAAGTAATTTTAGTTGTGGTTTGCCAACTGTTAGCTCCGTCTAAAGAAGCCGCTTCGTAAAGTTGTTTAGGTATTCCTTGAAGTCCAGCTAAGAAAATAAGCATCGACCACCCTATGCCTTTCCATATGCCTAATGTATAAATAGGTATCATTGCTGTTTTTGGGTTGGATAGCCATGCAATATCCTTCTGTATTATATGAAACATGTCTTTTAATAGAAAGTTTACTAAACCTCCTCTTGCTGCAAAAAGATATTGAAACAATATTGAGACTATTACCCAAGAAGTTACCACAGGCAAATAGTACAGCAACCGAAATAAAGTTTGACCTTTCATTTTTCTATTTAAAAGGAGAGCTACCAAAAAGCCAAAAATCATTTGTCCAGGAACTGTAATTAGTGTATAAAAAATAGTATTCTTAAGAGCTACATAAAATTTTGGATCTTGGAATAATTCGATATAATTTTCTAACCCAATAAATTTATTAGAAATATTCGGATTAATATTCCATTCGTATAAACTCATAATAAAACTTTTTATAATCGGGTACAAAGTCCACGCGAAATAAGTGATCAAACCAGGCAAAACAAAAAGAAGGCCAACCGATTTTCTTCTCTTTTCCCTAGTCATTCTTTATTCCTCCTCTAATACAAGGGATTATATTAGGTGGAAGAGAATATCCTCCACCTAGAATTTTTTTCCCATTATTATCTATATTCTTTCAGGATTTCTTCAATTTCATAAGCAGCGTTATCTAAAGCATCCTGTGGGTTTACTCCTCCTATAACCGCATTTTGCCAGGCACTATCCATAATATCGTTGATTTCGTTCCAAGCAGGATGAGGGGAGCGAGGAACAGCTGTTTCTAATTGTTTTAGATAAACTGGGAAGAATGGATGTTCTTTAATTTCGGGTTCATCAAGTAATCCATTCAATACAGGCATCTGACCAACAGTTGCAAATTTTAGCTGAACTTCCTTTGAAGTCATGAATTTTACAAACTCCCATGCTTCATTTTTGTATTTAGTAGAGTTGAAAATAACTATATCTTCACCCCCAACTACAGATTTAGAACCCCCTTTACCGGCAGGGACGAGGGAATAATTAATTTCTGCATCGGGATACTGACCTTTTATAATACTCTCAGCCCATGGGCCAGAAAAGGTCATAGCATAAATACCTTCAGCATATCCCTCTAATACACCAATTCCACCCCCTCCGATAGGTGCAATATAGCCCTGATTGTATAAATCTTTAAATGTTTTTAAAGCTTCAACACTTTCAGGTGAATTCACGTATCCTTCAGCCTTCGAATTTGTTGGATTAAGAATTTGACCTCCAAAAGAGTATATCCATGGCATGCTATTCCATGGTCCGAAACCAGTATCAGCAAAACCCCATTGGTCAATCTGTCCGTCTCCATCGGTATCTTTGGTTAAAATTTTGATATCTTTGATAAATTCTTCCATATTTGTTGGAGGCGCACTTAATCCACTTTCTTCAAACATTTTGCGGTTCCATAACAAAACCCTTGTATTTGTATCCAAAGGGACTCCGTAATAGTGACCATTCCAGTAATTTGTAGCCAGTGGTCCAGGTAAAAAATCATCTTTAATTTGTTGAAAATCTTCGGGAAATTCCTCATCGACTGGTAATAAGACGCCAATATCAGCAAATTGTGGGACCCAGATAATATCCATCCTCATAACGTCAGGGTATTGTGCAGCTGCCGTGCTTACGATCAATCTTCTTCTCATTTCATCGTAAGGAACTTGAACTTCTGTAATTTTGATGTTTGAGTGTTCTTTTTCAAATTCCGGTATAATTTCTTCAGTTAATAGTTTATACTCTCCAGAAGTAGTGGAATAACTATGCCAAAAAATAACTTCCTTAACCTGAGCCAACATGAAGGTGCTAATAAGTACCACAACCAACAGAAACAATGCTTTTTTCATAATACCTCCTCCTCATACTTTGATATAAAACATCTCCTCTTGAATTACTTGATACACACCCCCCAACATCCATGCTTTTGGTCCTAAGTTATCAACATCGTAAATCACCCTTTCACCTAAATTTCCGAAGGCATTTTTTCTTGCATAGTTTACAGAGTTATCTAAAAAATAATCTGAAAACTCTAAGGCTTCTCCGCCTATCAAAACGTATTCAGGAGTAAAAATATTGATTAAATTTTTTATAGCTGTCCCTATTAATGTAGAATATTCGTTGAAAACCTCGTGTGATACTTGAGGATCTTCTTTTAAAGATAATCTGATAAAGTCAATTTCTGATAACTCTGTATTTTTAAACGTTTTATAATACTCTTTGAGAAGGGTGTTTTCACTTTTTGTGTAGATCTTATTAACCAAAGATTCAAAGCTAGCTTCTGCTTCTAAGCATCCATAGCTGCCGCAACTACATTTATTTCCATTCTCTTTTATAGTCATGTGTCCAATTTCTCCGGCGCCGCCGTTTCCAGTGTAAAGATTTCCATTCACAATAAGTGAACCCCCTATTCCAACCCCGAGAATCATAACTAAGGCATGTTTATGTTTTTTTAATTTTCCTTTCCATAAGTGAGCAAGAGTGAAAGAATCAGCATCGTTTATTATGTAAATAGGTACCTTTAATATATTTTTTAAGATTTTCCCAAGTTCAACGTTTTTCCAATTTAAAATGAAAGAATCTAGAACAACACCTTTTATTGAATCGATTGTACCTGAAACAGCTACAGAAGCACCAATTAAATGATTTTTGTTTTTTTGTTCCACGTATTCTTTAATAAGATAGGAAATTTTATGTGGGTCAAGCTCTTCTCCAAACTCCTTTCGTTGCTGAGATAAGATTTTTCCAGATAGATTTGTGATTATCAGTTGAAGATATCCCAAACCTATCTTCACACCTAATATATTTCCGAAATTTGGATTAATACTTAAGAGGACGGGCTTTCTTCCTCCGGTCGAAGTGCTTTCTCCAACTACCCTGATTAAACCCTTCTTTAGTAAATCAGAGGTAATCTTTGTGACAGTTCCTCCACTCAAACTTGTTTTTCTCGCCAGTGAAGCTCTATCGATCTGTTTTTCTAAAAAGATTTCCTTTAATATTGTTTTCTCATTTATGTCCCTAATTAATTCTCTGCTACCTACTAAAGCCAATTTTTCTCCTCTTTTCTATAAATTTTAAAATGATTTTATTGTCTTACTTTCTTTACTATCGAAAGTAAGTTTATTTGAATCATAAAACTATTTACAAAGATAGTCAAGTTTGATTACAGCAGATTATGAACAATTACGAGAGATTGGATCTATTTAAAAGCGTTTAACTAGCTCTTTCTTAAAAATAGAAAATGAGGCACTCATATAGAGTGCCACAATATAATAGTGTAAATCTCACATTTCTATTAATTTTTCTTCTTTTAATCTATGCAGATAATGTTCAACTTCTGCCTGTAAATCTTCCTCAATTCCCAACTCTGCTTTTGCTATTATAATAGCTTCTTCCTTTGAAAATCCTAGTTCAAATACGTTCAAAAATACATCCATGAAATCTCTAAAGTTAGGTATTTTTTCTCTAATTTGGTTCATCCATTTTATATCTTCGATATTGTACCATGAATCGGAAATCGGTCCAATATTTTTTCTTACCTTTCTTTTTTGTAAGGGGATCAAATCAAAGGCAATTTTTTCTTTAAAAAATTCAATTAATTCTTCTTCTACATCCCCATATTTGGAAAGTTGCTTTAGTTTTAGATACGTCATGTAATTTACATAATTAGTGATGAGTTTGCTTTGAACATCGACTAACTTGAAATGATTGTTTATAATTTTGCCTTTTACTTGTACCGAAACTTCTTGACTCATGTTGTCTAGATCGTAGATAGTTTTTAAAACAGCTTTTCCTATCCAGTCAAGTGTATTTTTTGAACATTTATCAACCGTGTCGTCACTTGAATGAATTTAATTTGACATTCAAAAAATGTTGTAGTATAATTTGATTGTGAAAAAATTATCATAAAGGGGTGTTTTTAATGACAAAAGTTTTAACATCGCCAGGAAAATATGTTCAGGGCAAAAAAGTGATTAAGCAAATTGGAGACTATATTAAAAATCTTGGAGAAAAAGCTTTAATAATAGCTGATCCTATAGTTAAAGAATTATTTTTAGCTGATTTGGAAACAGGTCTGAAGAATTTTGATTATGAGATTGAATTTTTTAAAGGGGAATGTTCAAAAGTAGAGATAGAAAGATTTAAGAAAAAAGCTGCTGCAGAAGATGCAGATATAATAATTGGAATGGGTGGGGGTAAGACGTTAGATACTTCTAAAGCTGTAGCTTATTATTCTCAACTCCCAGTAGTTATTGTACCAACTATTGCAGCCACAGATGCTCCTTGCAGTGCATTATCTGTAATTTACACAGAAGATGGAGTGTTTGAGGAATATCTATTCTTACCTAAAAACCCGGATATAGTGATTGTTGATACTGAAATTGTAGCAAAAGCACCAGTTAGATTTTTAGTTTCTGGAATGGGCGATGCGCTGGCAACTTATTTTGAAGCTACTGCTTCAGCTGTAACTAGAAAAACGGCGATGTCAGGTGGAACACCAACAATGACAGCTCTTTATTTAGCTGAGCTTTGTTATAATACATTATTAAAATATGGAGTTAGTGCTAAAAAAGCAGCTGAGGCTGGTGTAGTAACTGAAGCATTAGAAAAAATTATCGAAGCTAATACTTTATTAAGTGGACTTGGTTTTGAAAGTGGTGGCTTAGCTGCAGCTCATGCAATCCATAATGGTTTCACGGTTTTAGAAGAAACACATGCTAAAACTCACGGTGAAAAGGTAGCTTATTCTACTTTAGTCCAGATGGTATTAGAAGGTAGAGATCCAGCCGAAATAGAAAAGGTTATGAATTTTTGCCAAGAAGTTGGTTTACCGACTACCCTTGCTGACCTGGGAATAACTGAGGTTACTGATAATAAAATTCTTAAAGTAGCAGAAGCAAGCTGCTCTAAAGATGAGACAATCCACAATATGCCATTTGCTGTAGATGCAGAAATGGTTAAAGATGCAATCTTAGCAGTTGATGCCCTTTCAAAAAATTTTAATAAATGATTAACCTAATTTAGAATTAAAACCCCTTCTTGAATTGTAAATTCATGAAGGGACTTTTTTATTTAAAAAATATAAGGTTCTAACACAAAAACTGTGGGTAATTAAGCCGAAGTTAAACTAAATTTATTAAGGCAATAAGGAATTTCTACGTTTTTTACCATTTTATTTGTTTTTATCCTAGCTACCTTTGCATACGTATGAATGTTTCATATTGGAATAAATTTAATAAGTGTCTCCACAAGCTGTTGGATAGTTGATTCTCCTCGTTTTTAAAGAATGTCTTTTTCTTCTATAAGGTCACTGCAGGCTTGTTCGGGAGAAACATGGTTTATATGAAATCCTGTGCCCCATTCAAAACCAGCAACATTAGTTAATCTAGGTAATATTTCTATATGCCAGTGATAATATAGTTCCAGCCCGTCTATAAACGGTGAAGTGTGTATGAATAAATTAAATGGTGGATCGTCGAGTTTTTTATCAAACCTTTTGGTTATAATCGAAAGGGTTTTTGCTAAATCTTCAACTGATGCCGGATTGTTTTCTAGGGACCCAAAGTCATGTGAATGTTTGAGTGGAAGTATCCATGTTTCGTATGGAAATCTGGAGGCGTAAGGTTCTATAACAATGAACTCATCTGTTTTGAAAACGACCCTTTGTTTGTCCTTTAACTCTTGGTTTATTATGTCACAATAAACACATCTTTCTCGAAAGTCATAATAAGATTTGGAGCCTTCTATTTCGGATTTAATCGTAATAGGAACGATAGGAGTAGCGATGAGTTGTGAGTGTGGATGTAAAAGGGAAGCGCCAGCTTCTTCTCCCTTGTTTTTGAATATTTGAACGTATTTTATGTTTTCGTCTTTTCTTATTGTTTGAAATCTTTTTAGGTAAGCCCATATTATTTCTTTTATTTGATCCATTGGCATATCGGCTAATTTTGCGTTGTGTTGTGGTGTTTCTATAATGACTTCATGGTATCCATAGCCAGACATTTGGTCATATATCCCGACACCCTGTTTTTTCAATTTGTTTTCAGAGTCGAGTGCTGGAAATTTATTTGGAACAACACGAACCCACCATCCTGGGGAGTTTGGAGTAGAGTTAGCGTCTCTAAAGGCTATTATTTCTTCCGGCGTACTGTATTCATTTCCATAATCGAAAGGGCAGAAGGAGTTTTCTGTTTTTTGCTGTTGTTTTTTGAAATCCATGGGTCTTTTCGACCTTTCGGAAGATATTATAACCCATCTTTTTATTATAGGATCTTTTCTTAATTCCATCATTTTAATAACCTCGTTTTTTGTCAAGGGCGATTTTGTATAATTCGATGTATTTCTTCGCGGTTTTTTCGTAAGAAAAGTCTTCTTTCATACAGTTTTCAAAAATATTTGTCCAGTCATCTTTCTTTTTTTGGTGAAAGTATACGGCTTTCATTAAAGTGTATAATAAATTCGCTTCTTGGTATTCATAAAATCCGAATCCTGTTCCTTTCTTATCTTTTGGGTTGTATTCCGAAACCGTATCCTTCAATCCCCCTGTGTATCTTACAACAGGAACGGTGCCGTATCTCATCGAGTACATTTGGCCTAATCCGCATGGTTCGTACTTAGAGGGCATTAAAAATATATCAGATCCAGCGTATATTTTTTGGGCTAGATCTACATCGAAGGTTATGTTGATGGAAACTTTTTTAGGATAAATCTTTGTCAAAGTAGCAAAATATTCTTCGTATTTTTTATCTCCTGTTCCTAATAGCACAAATTGAATATCAGTGAGTAACAAAAGGTCTATTATTTTTGAAATTAAATCGATTCCTTTTTGCTCAAAGAGCCTACCAATAAAAGAGATTAGCGTTATATTTTCATCCTTAACGAGCCCTAAGTATTCCTGCAAACTTGTTTTATTTTTTAATTTGTCTTTGTATGATTCAATGGGATAAAAAATGTGAGGATCTTTTATAGGATCATAAATGCTGTAGTCAATGCCGTTTAATACACCAAACAAATCTTCAGATCGAACCTTCAATATACCTTCAAGTCCATATCCGTATTCTTCGCTCTGTATTTCTTTTGCATAAGTGGGACTTACTGTATTTATTATATTACTGAACAAAATTCCACCTTTCAATATATTTACTTTTCCATAATATTCCAAGGCGTTTATATTGAAGAGGTAATTAGGTAATCCAGCCTGATTTAGTACTTCAGGGTTAAAAAGCCCTTGATAACCTATGTTGTGAATAGTTAATATTGTGGCTATCTTTTTTAAAATATTGTCTTGAAAATAATTGGTTTTTAGATATACAGGTATAAGAGAAGTATGCCAGTCATTTACGTTGATAACGTTTGTGTCTGGTTCACATTCTTTTATAGTTTTTAAAACAGAGTCACAAAAATACGAAGTTTTCAAAAAGATATTTTCCTCATCATATATGTTTTTTGAATCGTAGAGGGTGTTCGTTTTAATAAAATAAATTGCTACAGAGGAACCTTCTAAATAACTTTTATAAACACTAAAATGGGACTTATGTGTATGAGAATCGGGTATTAAACCTGTTTTTACAAGCTGAAATTTAGAAATATCAAAATTATTTTCTATGTTTTTATGAAAAGGCATCACAACGTATATATCTTCTCCTGCATTTTTAATATATTTTGGTAAGGCTCCAGCTACGTCTGCCAAGCCTCCTGCTTTAGCAAATGGAGAGACTTCGTAGGATACGTAAGCTATTTTCATAATATCGCCTCCTAGTGATTAATTCTGTTCGCAATTGGTCCTTATTTTTTACCTGTCTTTGTCTCCATTTTCTTCGTATATGCCTTCATACTCTATATTTTCCTCGTCTAATATATCAGAAATGAGGTCGATATTTTTAATGCCTAATTTGAGACTGATCATTCTTTTTTCGTCACTTATTTTGGCGGTCGTTAGAGAAAGAAGGTTGATTTTTCTGCTCGCAAATACGCTCAAGACTTTATTTAATTCACCAGGAACGTCGTTTATCTTTATTAAAGCCCGTGTTCCTGTTTCATCCATAGCAGAGATAGTTTTAAAGGCTTTTAATACTTCAAAAAGTCCAAAGACTCCTACGGGATGCATTTCATTGTTAACAACGGGTAAAACTCTAGCTCTGTTTTCTAACATCAAAACTAGCGCATCTTCTAGCAAATCAGTATCAAATAAAAAAGAATCGGTAGGATCTAATATTTCTATTAATTTTGTATCTAAATCATAAGAAGAAAATGTAGCTATATCGTTGAAAGTGATGAGGTTGTACAAAGTTCCATCTCGTCTTAAAACGACCAGATTTTCCTCTTCACTGCTTATTTTATCAAAGGCTTTTTGTAAGTTTTCTGTGTATTCAATTGTTTGAAAAGTATCATTTTGCCATAATTTTACATACATCATACAACCCCCCAATATAATCTGTAAGGATAAAAATAAGAATTATAAATTACTCATAAGGTATGCAAAAACTTGAGTATCTTTAATTAAATTATCAATTTTCACGTATTCGTTAGGTTGATGTGCGGTTCCATCAATCGTTGACCAAACAGCAGCAGGGAAACCAGCGCCACGGACTATCGCTGCACAGGTACCTCCACCTATTCCACCAACTTTAACTTCTATATTTCTAAGATTCATTACACTTTCTTTCAATATTTCTACACAGGGGTGTTCTTTTGGGGTGGGTTTTGTTGATTTTTCAATATGTTCCCCTTCAATTATTATTTTGACATTCCATTTCTTCTCATATTCTTTAGATAGATTCTTAAGATTGTTTATTATTTGTTCAACGTCATAATTTGGAAGAATCCTTCCATCGAAATATATGATATCAGTGCCGGGAATGGTGTTTATGTTTTCAACATTTGATACTTTCTTTGTTGGTTCAAAAGAAGAGTAAGGATAATTAAAGAGGTCGTCTTGTAGGTTATAAGTTTCGTGGAAATATTTATCGGCTGCAATTGCGAAATCCATACCAGCTCTATGGGCGTTAATGGAAATATTGGGCATAGATGCATGGCCTTGTTTTCCAATAGTCGTTATTTTTAACCACATAATCGATTTTTCTGCAACTTCGATGAAGCTTCCATCAGATTCTCCGGCATCTGGTACGTAGAACCAATCCCCTTCTTTAAATATTCCTTGTTTTAATAAGTATTTTATTCCAAATTCTGAACCCGTTTCTTCATCTGAAACCAAAGCTAAAGCAATGTTGTTTTTTGGTCTCATTTTTAAATCCATAATGCTTTTCACGGCATATAATGTTGATATTAAAGAAGCCCCGTTGTCTTCGCTTCCCCTTCCAAAAATCTTTCCATCTTTTACTACCGATTGAAAAGGATCTGTTTCCCATAATTTGATATCACCAGCAGGTACCTTGTCCATGTGAGTTACAAACCAAATGGTTCGTTGTGGATTTTGACCTTTATAGGTTGCAACTATGTTTGGCCTGTATCCATATTCAACAGCATCGTCTGGAGCGTCGTATCTTTTAATTTCATCGAAATTCCAACTTCTGATCAAAGATTCCAGCCATTCTGCAACTTCTTTTTCTCCAGGTCCTCCCGCACGTGGGTTGACAGAGTCAATTGATATGAACTTTTTTGAACTTTCAATAATTTCTTCTTTTAATTCTTCTACTTTTTTAATTATACTTTCCTTCATTTAATTAGCCCCCTTATAGGTATTTGTAATTCAAAACCATTTTTTCTTTTTGAATATAATTATCATAATCACAGCTATAGTTGCCATGATTCCTAAGATTAGGAAATATCCAAATTTCCAATGCAGTTCTGGCATATTCTCAAAATTCATACCGTATATTCCTGTTATGAAAGAAAGAGGAATAAAAATAGTTGATATTATAGTTAGAATTCTCATTATCCCGTTTAAACGGTTGCTTACTATCGACAAGTAAATCTCTGTTAAATTATTTAAATTCTCCCTCAATAAATCGATAGATTCGTTTATCCTTAGGGTATGGTCGTAAAGGTCAATAAAATATAGCTGATTACTCTCATTCACAAACCCTTTTTCTTTTCTTTGCAGTTGAAAGAGTATGTCTTTTAAAGGGGATACAAATCTTCGGAACCTTAATATTTCTTGCTTAATTTTTTTGATTTTTATAAAAAGCTCTTCTTCTATTTCTTCAGTAATTTTTTCATCTATTTCTTCCGTGTGTGAAATATAGTTATTTAGCTTTGAGAAGTAACTGTCAACCACGATATCTATTAAAGAGAAAGTTAAGTATCCTACATCTTTGTTCCTGATATCTCCTGCGTTTGTATTGAGCTGAGTTTTTAACAAATTTGTTGCAAAATTCTTTTCTTCTGAGAAACTAATCACTATGTTTTCTTTTATGATTATACTGAGTTGTCTAAATTCAAGCTTTTCGTTTGAATCGGAGATTATTTTTATAACTAAAAATGTATAAGAATCATAAAACTCAATCTTAGTTCTTTGATTGACATTAATTATATCCTCTAATGTTAACTTGTGGATGTCGAAGATTTCCCCAATGGCTTTTAATTTATTTGAATCAGAGACGTTTTCAAAATCGATCCAGTGAATTTTGTTTTTATCTAGGGTTTTTATAAGGTCAAGATCGACATTTTCATTTAGGTTATAAGAGTGTTGATCATAGGAAAAAACGTTGATAATTGCGTTAGATGGCTCTAATTTTCCTGTGTAAATAAGCTCGCCTGGAGGTTTTCCAACTTTACTTAAATTTTTTTGTTTACCTGAATTCATAATTATCTTCCTCTTTCAAAAGTTGTGAAATCAGTCGCTCTTCAAACTGTGGATCGTATTCAAAAGTTATGGGATCTTGTAATGTTTTGATACTTATTATGTGTCCTCTTTTCGGATTGCCAAAATCAGATAATAGGTAAAGATAGAAAAGCATTTGAAATTTATAATCGTTGATTTTTTTTGGATCTTTTAATTCTGAGTATTTGTAATCCAAAATCTCAATATCGCCATTTTCTATGATGACTTTATCAGGAATCCCAAATAACATATATTCTTTTTTTCCTAAATTCAATTTTTTCATGAGTCTCCATTCATTTTTTATTATTTTATTCTCAGAGGGCGTGAAGGCTTTTTTCACTATATCTAATTCATCAAAACCCTGTGGTAACTCTCCGCTTTTTATCATATTTTTTATGTGACTTATATTTTGAGCACTTCTTAGTTTAGAGTGTAAAAAAGATCCTTTGAAGATAAGCTCTTGGTCTGAAAAGATGTTTTTTGGATCAAAATAAGTTGAAGGAGAAAGAACGGTTCCATTGAGATCTTCTATTAAATCCAATTCGTCAGTTTTTATTTCTCTGATTATGTAAGTTGGGGCTATATATTTTTTATACGAGAGATTGGTTAAGTCTTTAAGATTCTGTTGAGGTATATCTTTAAACAAAGAATTTTCTTCATCTTTGTTTAGCAATTCAGTGGATTTTTCTTTCGGCTGCTGAATATCATCAGATTGAATTATATCTATTATATTTGATTTTTTTACTGTTAGGAAGAAATTATTTAATGTATCGGCTTTCTCGTTGGACACTAAGATGGGTATCAGCAAGTCTTTCGCTCTTGTTACTCCCACATATACTAATCTATTGGCTTCGGTTTTATCCAAAAATTCGTTGTTTTTAAACCATTTGAGAAGCCAATGATCACTGTTTTCTACGCTCTCTTTATATACATTGTTCAAGATGTAATATCTATTTCCTTCCGCATCTGGGATCGAAAATTCTGCATTAGAACCATTTTTTGTCCTTGAAATAGAGTTGTGTAAACCAATCATTAATACAATAGGAAATTCCAAACCTTTAGATTTATGAATGGTCATTACTTTCACACTGTTAGATGTTTCATCTTCAATAGAAGCCTCTTCTTCAGAGATATTAGAGGCATTTTTCAAAAATCTGACCAATTCAGAAAAAGAATTTGCTATATTGTTGTATTCTTCGGCTTGGTTTATAAGTTTTTTTATATTTGATATTGAAACTTCAGGATCATTTGTTAAAGCAAGTTTTGAGAAGTAATTGTTGTCGTTTACTATACCTTTCAGTATAGAAGAAGGAGTTAAATAGTATTTGAGATCTTTGTACTTTTTAAGCACTTTATAACTTTCCACTACATCTTCAGGGAATTCGCTTTGCATATTTTCAAAGGTTTCAAAGAAACTTCCTTGCCTTTTTTCTACTAATTTGGAAAGATCTTGAAAGCTCATACCTACTAGAAGTGACATCATATACCTTACAAACTGGTAGTCGTTGAGAGGATTTTGAATTGAGTTGAGAGCAGCGAAAATAGCTTGAATTTCTGGTCTGTTGTAAAAAGATTTGCTGCCGAATATATAAAAGGGTATATTGTATTTAAAAAAGGTTGTTCTAAGTATTTTCTCTGTATTTTTTAATTCTTTTGAAAGGACAGCGATATCTTTTGGTTCTATTTTTCTTCTTTCATAATATACTTTATTATTTTTTCTTACTTTGAAATCCATTTCTTGTCCTAACAACTTTTTTATAACTTTTGCCAACGTCTCTATTTCAATGGCAAGGCGATTTTCTTGGTTGTTTAATCCGTTGTCATCCGTGGGTTCAATTATTATGTATTTAACTCTTTTAGTATCATCTTCACTCAACGTGGGAATCGTTTCGGTCTCTTGGGGAGGGATTTCGGGTTCTGATATATCTTCTTCTTGGAAAGAGAGATTTTCTAAAAGGTTGGGATCGATATCTGGCATCTGTAAATTATCTCTTTTAAATAAAGAGAATTCAGAAAGACGATTCGCGAAATTTATGATTTGTTGATGGGATCTTCTGTTTTTAGTTAATTTTCCTAAAAGAACTTCTTCATCGGAGTTTTGAGCTTCTGTTAAAGAACGAGAAAATACAGACACATCCGCTCCTCTGAAACGATAGATGGATTGTTTTCTATCTCCAACATAAAAAAAGTAATTATCTGTGGTATGGAGTTTGTCAAAGATTTCTTTTTGAAGATAATTAGTATCTTGAAATTCGTCAACTATGATATATTTAAATTTATTTTGGTACTTTTTAAGAAGATCGGGGTTATTTTCGAACTCTTCTACAACCTTTTCTAAAACCGCTTTGAAATCGTATAAAAAATTATCGATGGTTAATCCCAAATAGAATTCACTAGCGATAAGAGAAATAATTTTGACAAGCCATAAGAAGTTTTTGTAAAGTTCAGTGAGTTCTTTATCTGCTAATTCCAAATCATTAGTTAATAAAACTCTTGACATTTCAATACGCCAGTTGGAAACAATATCTTGAATTATTTTTTCAAACTTGTCCAATCCTATTTCAGAAAGTATATTTTTAAAGGATTCTTTAAATTTTGTTTTTTCTCTGTTCAAAGTTTCAACATACTTTTCTATTTTTTCCTTTCTTTTTGTGGATAAGAAGTTGAGCCAATCTATTTCTTTATCTTGATATATTTCTAAGGCGACTCTTAGAGCAGAATAAACCGATCTTTCAACTTCTCGATCTCTTTGAAAATCGCTTATTATACTAAAATTTGGGTCTACCCCCATGGAAATGTTGTTTTCTCTTATTATCCTTGAGCAAAAGCTGTCTATAGTTTTAATCCATGAGCGGGATAAATTAATTTTTACTTCGTTCCAATATTGGTACCATTCTAATTTGCTGATGCCATATGGAGGTTTTTTAACCAGTTTGTTTGAAACCTCTTCCATAATCCTATTCTTCATTTCAGAGGCGGCTTTATTTGTGAAGGTCACCGTAAGAATATTATCAACTATGTCAGCATTTGGGAAATTCTTTTCTAATACTTTTATAAAATATTGTGTAAGAATATAAGTTTTGCCCGTTCCCGCTGATGCCGAGATGAAGAAATTCCTGTTTGGATCATCTATCTCTTTGTAAACATCAACTTTTTTTACAGTCATTTAGTATCTTGTCCTTTCAAATTTTGAAACAATCTGTTTTAAATATTATACCATAATTATATTATTGATTAAAAAAGTAAAGACGCCCTGCTGGATAGAGCGTCTAGAAGATAAGTTATAATTATTTTTATTTTTTAATTAGCTGTAATTTTTTTAAATTCTTCTTTGTTGTGTATTTTTTCGTAGACAAAATCTTTTGTAACTTTTCCGTCTTTGATTTCCACTATCCTACTTGAATATTTTTCTACTATTTTCATATTGTGCGTGATCATTATGATGGTTAGTCCAAGCTCTTTATTTATCTTCATTGTTAGTTCCATCACCTTTTCGACATTTTTGGGATCAAGAGCTGCAGTATGTTCGTCTAATAGCAGAAGATCAGGCTTCGTTATAGATGCAAGTACCATGGCGAGAGCCTGTTTTTGTCCCCCGGAAAATTCTTTGACTTTTGTTTTAAGCCTATTTTCTAATCCCATGTTTAAAGACTTCAACAATTCTAATCCTTGATATTTTCCAAATGAAAAGAATCTGTTGCCTTTTTTGGATCCCAAGATCAAATTTTCTTCAAGAGTTAAATCAGGGAATACACCTCTATCAGGTTCTTGATACACTATACCGACATTTCTAAAGAGTTTGTAGGGCTTGGTTCTTTTTATGCTTTTGTTATTTAGCGTGAAACTGCCTTCATCTAACACTACCTCTCCGGTTAAAACTTTAAGAAGCGTTGTTTTTCCCGCACCGTTGGGACCTATGATAGTGACGAATTCTCCCTTTTTAACGCTTAGTTCAAATTTGTCCAAGGCTTTTTTTTCATTAACTTGATTTTTATTGTATACTACTCTGATGTTTTTAAGCTCAACCATTTTTTAAATTCTACCCTCCTTAATCCTATTACTATTATTATGAACAACGCAGTTATTAGTTTCATATCGCTTGATTGGAAGCCGATTATGTAACCATATCTCATAGCTAATGCCAGTAAAAATTGATAGACAACAGCTCCAATTATGGGGCATAACATGTTATAGAACGAATTAAACCTGCCAAATATGATCTCCCCCAAAATAACCGCGGCTAAAGAAGTTACAACTATGCCTTGCCCCATATTTACATCTGAAAATCCACCGTACATAGAGAACAAGGATCCCGAAAGCCCCGCGAAGAAATTTCCTAAAAATAATCCGATTATACTCATAATTTCGGGGTTCATACCCAGGTTTTTGATTCCTGCCTTGTTACCCCCGTATCCCCTGAGCGCAATTCCTAACTCCGTTCTCAAAAAGATTATTGTTAGAAGAGCAGATACAAATACTATCGAAGCTATTAGGATGGTAGAATTATATCCAGAGTTTTCTCTGAATGGAGATAAGGTTTTTTTGGTATCGTTTATTGGTAAATTACTTTGACTTTCATTTAAGCTACTCATGCCTAAAATGTCATCTAACTTCGTTTTTTCTGTGTATTGTGCTTCTTGCTGGGCTGTTATTTCTTTTGGAACAGAAACGTTCGGTCCATTCATGACCCTTATGTTTATCGAATAAAGCATGGTCATAACCAATATGCTAGCTAACAAAGAATTGACTTTTAATTTGTTATGTATTAGTGCGGTTATTATTCCAAAAAAACCGGCCATTAAACCACCTAGAATCATACACAGTATCCAAGGCAGGCCTGCGTACATAAACGCAACGGTTACCGCTCCTCCCAATACATACGATCCATCAGGTGTTAAATCCGGAAGGTCGATGACTCTGAAACTTATAAACACACCCATTGCCACAAGGGAGGCAATTAATCCTTGCTCTAATATACCTACTAAATCCATAATTTTCCTCCTAAAATTCTTTCAAGATCATTGTGCATCTACTATTTCATCTGCAATATCTAAAAATTGTTGAGGTATGTTTACATCGAGGGCCTGAGCTCTGTCTAAATTTATATAAAACGTTAGTGCGTCTGCACTTACTATCCTTGACTCAATTTCGTAAGTTTTTTTGCCGTTTATGAGATCAAGAACAATTTTTCCTGTCTCTATTCCTACTTGATAATAATCAAAGCCAAAACCTAAAACTGATGTTTTCTTTGCTATATCAATATCTCCTGCAACTACCGGTATCTTGTTTTTTTCGAATACCTGGCCTAAGATTTCAGCAGATGAAGCAACCAAATTATCTGTGTATAGATAGGCAACATCTATCCTGTTTGCTTGAGCGTTTAAGGAAGTTACAAGTTCATTGGCGTTCGTTCCCGTGATTTCAATTACATTGAATCCCAATTGGAGCGCAAATTTCTTAGTTTGATCCGCTAAAAAAACTGAGTTAGCTTCTCCGGTATTGTAAAGTATCGCTAAGTTTTTGGCATCTGGAAATATTGTTCTCATGAGGTTTACATGAGTTTCCACAGGAACCATGTCACTTATTCCAACAACATTTCCTGGATTTTTACCAAATTTGGGGATCAAACCCGCACTGATTGGATCCGTAACGGCACTGAATACCACCGGCTTATCTTTTATTTCAGTTGCCGCTGCTTGAGCGGAAGGGGTTGCTATTGCAACTATTATATCTACATCTGTTTTGAATTTGTTAGCTATAGTTATCGCATTTTGAAAACTATTTTGAGCACTTTGATGCTCATATTCAAAATCTACACCTGACTCTTCAAGGTAATCAACTATTCCCTGATAAATCTTGTTTAAAGCAGGGTGTTCCACAATTTGTGTGATGCCAATCTTTACACCGAAAGCAAATGTGAATAGAGAAACGATTACCAAAGTTGTTAATACTTTTTTCATACCCTCACACCTCCTGGAGATTTTGTTTTCTCCGTATTTATTAAAAAAAAGGTGTCTACTTTTCGTAGACACCCACTTGTTTCTTCTTATACCTACTTGCTAGCTAATAGGTAATGGAAGGCACCAAGTTGGGTGTCTTTCCAATACCAAAAGTAGAAATATTGATTATTTTTTGATTTTACATCATTGAGAGGATTTGTTAAAAAGTGTAATGAAATTTTTTTCATAGTAACCCTCGCTTAATTGAAATTTAATTTTCCAAATTATACATCAATCAATAAGAATTGTCAAGTAAAAATTTTAATTTTCACAAGAGATTAGAGAAAATTTTGCTGAATGCTTCGGTAAATTTGATAAGGAAAGGTTGATTATTGAAGTAATCTTGAGAAATGTGAGAACTAATTTTTAAATCCTCAAGAAAAATATCTTCTATTTGTTGAGTTTTTTCCCTATCGTATATTAAGAGATTTGCTTCGTAATTCAGTTCAAAGCTTCGAATATCTATATTTGCGGTCCCTACGGTTGATATTAAACCATCTATGGATACAAATTTAGAGTGTATGAATCGATCTTTTCTGTAAAAATAGACTTCAACACCATATTTTATAATTTCTTCCAAATATGTTCTTGAAGCAAAATATACTAAAAAATGATCCATCTTTCCCGGAAATAAGATTTTTACTTTAATACCTGAAAGAGCAGCTATTTTCAAAGCCGAAAGAATACTATCATTTGGGATGAAGTACGGGGTAGCTATGTATATATGGTCTTTAGCAATAGTAATCATCTTATGGATCGTTTGCATTATGGATGAATTTTCTGACTCTGGGCCGCTCACCGCTATTTGTATTAAAGAGTTCCCTTTTCTCTCTTGTTTTTTAAAGTATTTACTAGGATCTATTTTTTCTTTTTTTCTCTCTGCCTTTACAATTGTTTGATAGTCTTCAAAGAAAATTTTTTGAAGTCCGTTTACAGCCTCTCCTCTAACTTTTAAGTGGAGGTCTCTCCAATATCCCAAACTACTTTTACCAATGTATTCATTTCCAATGTTTATCCCTCCGATAAATCCGATTTTAGAGTCAATTATCGCTATTTTTCTGTGATTTCTGTAATTTACCTGAGTATTTACAAATTTAAGTAAAGGCGATAAAAAATAGCTATAAAAAGCAATTTCAACTCCTGCATTTTTTAATTGCTTTATATAACTTTTCTTTAGACGACCTGAACCTATTTTATCCATAATGAATTTGATTTCTACGCCCTCTTTAGCCTTTTTTATCAGGAGGTCTTTAAGTTTTTTTCCTGTTTCATCGTCTTTTACAATATAGTATTCTAAATTGATAGATTCTTTTGCGTTTTCAATTTCTTTAAAGAAAGAAGAGAATTTTTCTTTCCCATTTTTAAAAATTTCTATGTCGTTTCCCAAAAATAAAGGTGACTTAGAGTTCCTTTTTAAAAGATTAATTAGTTGTAAATATTGAATATCATTTTCCCCAAGTACCTTCTTTAGCCATTCTTTTTCTTCTTGCGATAAAGTAGTGTTTGAATTCAAGTAAATATCACTGGTAAGTTTTCTTCTTTTCCAGTTTCTTCCAAAAAAAAGGTAGATTACAAAGCCTATAAGTGGGATTACGGCAAATATTAAAAGCCAACTTATGGTTTTTTCTGGTCTTTTTCTTTCCAAGATGATAACAGTCGTAGCAACAACTGCATATATTAATACAAAAAAAGTCCAAAATCCAAATTTGAAAATTATAGCAAAAGCCATTTTATATTTCTCCCAAATCTCTTATGTTTTTCCATATAGAGTAGATCTCTTCGTGAATTTCTTCGATTGATTTTAATTCTTCGTTTTCTTTTAAACAGTTTATTATTGTCCAATTGTACTTCTGGGCGATGTATTTCGCATTTGCGTATGTCTTATTTATATATTCAATATTTTTTTCATGGATATCTTTTCCTGTTAGGGCTATTATTTTTTCCTTTCTTTTTTTCAGCAATTCTATACTTATTTTGGGAGGAATATCTAAAAATATTACGTAATCAGGTTTTGGCAAATTAAATTTGTTGAATTCCAAATCCCAAAGCCATTCCAAAAATTCATCTTTTTCACTTTGATTTTCAAATTTTGAAGATTGATATATCATGTTGGAAGTTGTATACCTATCAGATATTAAAACTCCTCCAGATTCATAAAAAGGTTTTAATTCTTTTTGGTAAGTTGCGAATCGGTCCACAGCAAAAAAAGTGGAAGCAGCATATGGATTTATTGCTTCAGGATTTTCCCCAAATTCCCCTTTTAAATACATTTTTATCAAAGCGGAAGAGTCGCTTTTGTAATTTGGAAATTCAACTTTAAATGCCTTGATTTTTTCATCTTTTAATCTTTGTGACAATATTTCTGCTTGTGTGGCTTTGCCACTTGCGTCCGTTCCAGATTCTATTACAATAAGCATTCCTTTTTTCATAAATATCCTCCTACCGTTTAAGCACAGGTGTCTGTGCTTATTTTACTGATTAACTAAGTTAATAAGTTAAAACTTAAAAATGATTCCAACAGCCGCTCCTAAAGCCAAATAAACTACAGGATGCTTTTTAAATCGTTTCATTAAATAAATGATGATTAGAAACAATATTATAGCCTTAAAATTGAACACAGAAACCAAAGTTTGAGTTTCTGTAAGCCTCTCAAGATAAAATAAGGAAACTTTTGCTACTTCATACGTTGCGGCACCTATCAGCCCAACCACTGCCGGTCTTAAAGCATAAAATCCACTTTGTATAAATGGTTTTTCATTGAACCTTTGAAAGTAATGGGCAATTGTAGTAATAATAATTATTGAAGGTGTCACTATCCCCAGCACAGCTATTATACCACCAAAAATACCTCCCGAGTTGTAACCCACAAATGTTGCTGTGTTTATTCCAATAGGTCCCGGCGTAGATTCGGATATAGCTATATAATCAGCTAAGTCATTAAGGGTTAACCAATCATACTTACGAGCTAGATCTTGAAGAAAAGGTATAGTTGCTAAACCTCCACCTACAGAAAAAAGTCCTATTTTAAAGAATTCAAAAAAAAGTATAATGTAATTCACTTTCTATCATCATCTTTATTTTGTTGTATAATCAATCCGACTATGAAAGAAGTTATCACAACTACAACTGGAGATAGTTTTAGGAAGGCAACAACAATAAAAGCAACTGAAAATATAATTATACCTATGTAATCTTTGATAGACTTTTTCCACATATTTATTATAGCGTTCAACATGAGTGCAACTACAACTACCCTAATGCCACCGAAAGCATTTTGTACTATTTGCAAATTTTGAAATTGTTCGAAAAATATGGCAATAATGGTTATTATTACGATAGAAGGGAAGACCATCCCTAAGGTTGCAAATATTCCTCCAAGGATTCCTTTTAATTTGTAACCTATGAAAGTAGCTGTATTTATAGCGATTATTCCGGGTGTACTCTGCCCAATGGCATAATAGTCAATTACTTCCTCATCAGTTGCCCAATTGTGTTTTTTAACAACTTCTTCTTGAATCATTGGTAACATTGCGTAGCCACCACCAAAAGTTAGACTCCCGATTCGAGCAAAAGTTATAAACAAATTCCATAAATCTTTCATAGATACCCTTAGCTCCTTCTATATAATTTTTGAATAGTTTTTATTAACATTAAAAAAGACTTATGTATAGTATCGAACAGACTATACATAGGTCTTATTTAGAGAGTTTATGAACGGATTAAATGGTCTTAAGACTTTCTAATACTAATTTTGTGGCTCGACAATCATCTTCGTTGTATTTAAAAATATTTTTCAAAGCATTTTTATTGCCATTCAAATAGCTTTTGTATTCGGGTATAACAGCAAAACCATTTAACTCTGTTTTCCAATCAAAACCAAAGTATTTGCTGATGTCTTTTAATGAATAAGAGACAACAGGTAAGCTATAATTTTTTCTTATTATTTCGTATAGATCACAAGTTCTTGAGGAGATTTTATTTAATTTATCTCTCAATATAGGATATTTAGATGAAAGTTTTTTTAAGGCTGTAAGATCGTTTTTATCGTAGTGCAATAGCACTTTGTCTCTTTCATACAGAAAATCTACCATTTTTACAGCGTTTTTGTATGCGTTTTTTCCTAAAAAGAAAGGGATATAAGTTTCATTCTCTAAAAATCCAAACAAAAAGTCTTTGTTTAAGTAAGTTTCTACGTCAAAGACTATATAATCTTCTGGAAGAGAGTGCTTATCAATCACGTAAACTTGGTTTTCAATTAGAGACTTTAGATTGTATAAAGGCTTTTTGAATCTTTTGTCTAATTTTTCTATTTGATTGGTTTTTATAACTGTCAAGGGATCCAAATTCATGTTTTTTAAATCCTCAATCATAGGTTTACTTAAATTTGGGACTACAGAATAATCTCCTTCCCTTAAAAATTCCAAATGACATTGGTTTTTAATTTTGCAAAACTTGCAGTGTGACCCATGGACTTTTTTCGTTGATTTAAGTTTGTTAAGTTCTTTCTTTATCCATTTTTCTCTTAAAAGAATATCTGAAACATTTATTTCGTAACTTCCATTGGATGTTTCCAAAACTATTCTTTTTATAGGTTCACCCTTATCTTTGAAATATCTATATACGGTATATATATGTAACCAATAAGACTTTTTAAAATTGTTCCCCATTCTAACGATTTTCACTACACCGTTGTTAATACTTTCAAAATTAGCTTCAACGTTCAAACCATTTAGGTTAATATCAAAGTAGGAGCCTTGCCTTTTATAGGTAGGAACAAAATAACTACAACTTTTAAAATTTTCATAGTAAAGTAAATCCATTGTTCAAACACGCCTTATCTTAAAATTTAGCCCTTGTATAATTTTTCCACGTCTCCAATTTCATAAAACAGAGCAGATAAAGATTTTAAAAAACCTAGTCTATTGCTTCTTATAGATTCGTCTTCAGACATAACAAAGATGTTATCAAAATATCTGTCAATATTTTCTTTTAAAGAGATTAAGCTTTCAATTGCCCCGTCGTAATCTAATTTTTTCAAACAGTTTTCAAAATGGGATTTGACTTCTAAATATTTTTGAAATAATGTTTTTTCTTCTTCTTCTATGAATAGTCTTCCATTATATTCTTGGGATTTATGATTTTTCGAAATGTTGTTTACCCTTTGAAACGCAATAATAAAATCTCGAAATTCTTCTTTTTTTATAAACTTGTCCAAAGATTTTGCAGCCAAGTAAGCTCTTAAAGGTTTATATATATTTATTAAAACCGAATTTATAGCCTCTTTGGATATTTTTTCTCTTTCTAAAATGGTTTCTAAACGGTTGGATAAGAAATTTATTAACTCATTTTCTACAGATTTTATTGAGATATTAGATTTTCCACTTTCAACGAAGGTCTTTTCTGATAAATCGATAAGTTCTTTAAGATTCAGGTCCCAATCCAACGATATTAAGATTCTTAAGATTCCAAAAGCTTTTCTTCTCAATCCAAAAGGATCTTTTGATCCTGAAGGGATCTTTCCAATACCGAAGTATCCAACGAGGTCATCTATTTTATCAGCTAAGGAGACGAGGTTAGCGACTAAATTTTGAGATATTTCATCATTTTCCGAAAGAGGCTTGTAGTGTTCTTGGGCCGTTAAGAAAACATCTTCATTTTCTTCTTTATGTTTCAAATAGATTCTCGCCATAATTCCTTGCAATTCAGGAAATTCATATACAACTTTGGAAGGAATGTCAATTTTACATAACAACCCGGCTCTTTTAACTACATCTAAATTTTCAAAACCCAGTTTTTCGGCAATTTTTGAACTGAGTGTTGATATTCGCTCACATTTTTCTCTGTAATTACCTAATTCTACTTGATAAGTAATACTCTTTAAATCTTCAAGCCTCTTCTGTATATCCGCTTTTAAGTCATCTTCATAGTAAAAAGCCGCATCGTCTAATCTTGCGTTTATTACTCTAGTATAGCCATTTGTAACGTTGCCTTTCCTGCCAAAGCCGTCTTGGAAAGCTATGTATTTATTGATTACCTTTCCATCTTTCATCGCCACAAAACTTCTTTGATGGTGTCTTACAGTGACAATAATAATTTCTGGGGGTAGAAAAAGATATTTTTCATCAAAACTTCCAACTACCCCTTTGGGAAATTCTGTCATTTTGGCAATTTCTCGAATTAAATCCTCGTGCTCTTCCAAAGAAATCTTGATATTATATTCATCTTCTAACTCATGAATTTCTCTCTCTATTACTTCTATTCTTTCTTCATATAGAGGGATTACATAGTTCTTTTTTAATTCACTAAAGAAACTTTGAGGATTTGTAATCAATATCTCTTCACCAAAAAAACGATGGCCATAACTTTTGTTGGAGGATTTTTCATCGAATATTTCAAATTCTAAAATCTCTCTGTTGTACAAACCTAAGACCCAATGTACCGGTCTTACAAAGGTGTAATTACCTTTTCCCCACCTCATACTTTTGGCAAAATTCATGTTGGTTATCAATTCTGGAATGATATTTTGTAAAATAATTTTTGTGGGTTCTCCCGCTTTAACAGACTCTATATATGCGTATTCTGCGCCGTCATTGTTTTCAAATTTTACATCTTTTACCTGGACACCTTGGCTTTTAGCAAAACCTTCGAGTGCTTTCGTGGGTTGGTTATTTCCATCAAAGCAAATCTTTTTTGGAGGACCTTTTCTTTTTTCTTTTTTATCGGGCTGTTTATCTGGAAGGCCCACGATGTAAGCTCCAAACCTACGAGGGGAAATGAAGATATTCATGGATAAAAAATTTAAATCATTTTTTTCAAATGATTTTTTTAATCCTTCTTCTAATTGAGCTCGGATATTATCAAATTCTGATGGGGGTAAATCTTCAACACCTATTTCAAAAATTGCCCTATTCAACATCAATTACCTCCGCATTTGAACTGTCGATATATAGTTTTGCACAGCTTTTTGCCATGTTCCTTATATCCAATATGTATTGATGCCTTTCGTTAACTCCAATGGCATTTCTTGCGTCCAATAAGTTGAATACATGTGCTGATTTTGCTAAATAGTCGTATGCAGGTAAATATAATTGCTTTGCAATTAGCCTTTGAAATTCTTTTTTATACATATTGTAAAGTGTTTTAAGCATGTCTATATCAGCTTCTTCAAAATTATAGTAAGAAAATTGCCTTTCGTTTTCTTTATATATGTCTTTGTACTTTACATTTTTATTCCATTTGGTTTCATAAACGTTGTCGATATTCTGTAAATACATAGCTATTCTCTCAATTCCATAAGTAAGCTCAACGGGAATATAAGTTAATGGGATGCCCCCCATCTGTTGAAAGTACGTGAACTGAGTAATCTCCATACCATCTAACCATACTTCCCATCCAACTCCCCACGCACCTAAAGTAGGAGATTCCCAATTATCTTCTACAAACCTTATGTCATGTTCCTTAGGGGATATCCCTAAAGATTCCAAAGACCTAATATATAGATCTTGAATGTCTTTGGGTGAAGGTTTGATAACTACCTGGTATTGATAAAATCGTTGCATTCTATTCGGATTTTCGCCGTATCTACCGTCTGTTGGTCTTCTACAAGGTTGAGCATAGGCAACTCTCCATTCATTTGCCCCAAAAGATCTAAAAAAAGTGGCAGGACTGTATGTCCCTGCCCCCATTTCTATATCGTAAGGTTGGTCTATAACACATCCAAAATCGGACCAAAATTTTTCTAAGTTCATAATCACATCTTGAATGTACAAATCAAATCCTCCATTCTTCCAGCAGAATTAATTGATTATTATTTGTCAGATTTCACTCAACAGAAATAAGCAGTGGATAATGTCTCTGTCCACCGTTGTGAATTTCTATCTCTATATTGGCGTATTTTTGGGTCAGATTTTTTACTAGTTGATCGATCTTTTCTTTTTTGGCACCTTCACCGTAAATTATAGTAATGATTTCATAGCCTTTTTTTATTAGTTCCTCTAAAACTTTTTCCGTTTCTTTATAAACGTTCTTTCCATGGGCTTTTAACTCTTTTCCAAGAAATATTAGATACTCGCCTTTTTTTATCTTTTCACCCTTAATGGTGGAATCCCTGACCGCATAAGTAACTTCAATCGGAACGATAGATTTAACGTATCCCATCATGGATTCTTTTAGTTCTTCTTTGGCCATATTGTCATCGAAACCAAGCAAGGCACTTATACCCTCTTGAACATGTTTTGTAGGTAATATCAATACTTCTTTATCTGTTAAATCTATAGCCTTTTCAGCAGCCATAATTATATTTGGATTATTGGGGAGTACGATCACCTTTTCTTGTGGAACTTTATTAATTGCATTTGAGATATCTTTTACACTAGGATTGGTAGTTTGACCTCCAAAAATAACTTGATCCACTCCCAAACTTTTAAAGATTTCCGAAATTCCTTTTCCTGGAGAGACTGCAATCACACCCCAATTTTTATTGTTCAAATTATTGTTAACGGCCACTTTGGCTTGCTCTATATCGGCTGTTTTGCCCTCTTTTTGTTTTGTTATAATGTGTTCATGTTGAGCTTTCATGTTGTCTATCTTTGTTTTGATCAATTCGCCATGTTCTAAAAACTTTTCAAAGACAAGTCCTGGATGATTGGTGTGTACGTGTGTTTTTAATATGTCATCCTGATTAACTAAAACAATGGAATCTCCCATACTTTCCAAAAAACTTCTTATTTCTTCTAAGGTCTTTTTTTGTATGGGTTGTTTGTGGAATTTTACTATTGCTTCTGTGCAATACTGGTATGTAAGTTCTTCATAGGCTATTTCTGTTATGTGCTCAGGTGTGGCGGATTCTAATTCCTCTAGTTCTACTTCTAAATCACCGTGAAGTGCATCGTTCATCCCTTTTATGACGTAAGCAAGTCCTTTTGCTCCAGCATCCACAACATTCGAATCGCGTAATTTTTTCAAATATTTGGGGGTTTCCTCTACTATTTCAAATGAATTCTTTACCATCGCATCAAAAAAAACTAAAAAATCTTTTTCCTCGGACATAGTTTCTTTCATCTTTTCTGACAATCTTCGTATTAAAGTCAGCATTGTACCTTCAACCGGTTTCATAACCGCGTTATAAGCCCTATCTTTTGCATTTTGAAGCGCCTTTATGAAATCTTGGGTGTTAATTCTTTTCTTCTTTTCAAGAATTTCTGTTATTCCGCGAAATATTTGTGACAAAATAACACCTGAGTTTCCCCTTGCTCCTAACAAAAGTCCTCTTCTTAAACTTTCCATCATAGATTTCATATCGTTTTTATCTTCAACTTCATCCATACTTTTACAAGCCTCGAGCATACCTGCTAACATATTATTACCTGTGTCCCCATCTGGGACAGGAAAAACATTCAGGGCGTTAATTTCATCTTTGTTTTTAGCTAATTCTTCCGTACCTTTTTTTAAAGCCAGATATAGGTCTTTTGCATACAAAAACTTGAGCATTAAACAACACCTTCTCTCAATATTTCAGGCCAGATATGCTCACATTTACTTTGATATTGTCAAAATTTAACATAGATGTAACTCTATGATGAACATTCTCTTGTATATTTTGAGCGACTTTTTTTATGGGGAGACCATATTCAAAAACAAGGAAAAGATCAACTACTATACTTTCTTCATTTTCCGATACATTTATCCCTCTATCTTCACTTCTTGACCATAAATTTGATATTCTATCAAAAAATCCTTGTTTTCCAGAGATTTCAACCGTACCGTAGGATTCGATAACAGCTTTATACACCAATTCTTTTATAACATCGTTTTTGATATCTACCGTACCAAATTCTGTTTCTATTAACATGAGGTTCACCTCCATAGTTTATTATTTTTGTAAATTACTAACTATTGCAGAAAGGTATCCAACTACCGCTTCATAATCGCCACTTTTCTCGCCACTCGTCGTGTGATCGATTATTTCAATATCATCAAATCCTATACTTAAAAGAACAGCGACGGGACCATATCCACACATACTGATATTATATCTTTTTATTGTATCATACATTTCTTGCAAATCCATCTTTTTTAATGTTCCTATAACTTTTTCATCTTTTAGCAACGTCTTTTCATGACTTTCGTAATGATTCATATCCGAAGAAGCAACGACTAAATCTCCGTCTTCTATTATATTTGATAAAATTTTTCCTAGTTTCTTGGAGGTTTCTAAACTTTGATCCATCATACAAATAGGTACAATTTCAAAATCATTTCCCATAGCATACTGAAGAAAAGGTAACTGTACCTCTAGTGAATGCTCATTTAAATGTGCAAATTCATCGTTATAAATATCTAACTCTTTCAAAATCTTTCTTGTGGTTTTTTCGTCAACTTTTATTTTTCCAAAGGGGGTTTCCCAACTACCACTTGTAAAAATTGATATTTTAGACCCTAATCCTGTATGATTAGGCCCTAACAAAAATACTCTTTTTGCTATACCTTTTTCAAATGTCTTTTTATAGGCTTTTGCTGCGGTTTCCCCAGAATATATGTAACCAGCATGAGGTACTATAACCCCCATAGGAGGAATTAATTTTTCAGAATTTACTTTAAAACTATCACCGAAAAGCTCTTTTATAAGACTTTTTAAATTTTCTGTATTCGAAGGGTAAAAAGTACCTGCAACTACAGGATTCCTTATCTTCTCCATATTTCTAATCGCCTCCTGAGAGACAGATGTTTCAGAAATAATTCTCTATTTCAGGTTTATTAGATACTTCAACATGTATAAGAATAACTAAATCGTATACATTTTCTGTTTTTTCATACGAAGTGAATAATTGTCCTATTACTGGTATTTCTTTAAAAATAGGAATACCGCTTTCGTTTTCAACTATGCTGGTAAAATTCAATCCACCTAATTTTATAAAACCACCGTTGGGTATGGTGAATTTACTACTCATATTTCTTTCATCAACTATGTTTTTATCCTCGTTTTTTAATTCGCTTATACTTATATCTAATTCAGTGTTGACCAATTTTGTAATATTGTCGTATTCACCACTTACTTCCATTATAAAACCTGATTCTATTTTTGAAACTATCTTACCTTCCTCATCGAATACGGGAACCGATAAGACAGATTTTATTGATGCTGGTTCACCTTCATTGACATATATTACAGGTTTTGATATTAATGAAGCCCTATCTTTGCTACCATTTATTATACCATCAAATTGTAAAGTTAATAAGTAAAGTTCTTCTACAGAGAATCTATCAACATTTTGTCCTGAGAAGACGAAAATCTCGTATTTTAATAATTTTTTCTGTTCATAAAATCTAAGGGTATTATGCCCGATGTTCTCGTACCATATGTCTTGAGATACCAGATAAGGCTGTAATGATGACATATCTAAATTAAAATCATTGATAGTTATCTTTTTATCGTTTTCAAAATCTGATATAACGTTTATAGATTGTGCTTTTGCTACCAAGGAAATTAACTCTTTTAACGAAACTTCAATATCACCCTTTTCATAAGGGAATGAATCCAGAATATTTTTTACAAAATTTGTTATGGATTCTTCATATTCTAACATATATAGAACATAATCTTCCTGTGCTGTGATTTTTGAAAAATGGATATTCTCTTGGATTAATAATTTCTCAAAAATTGTACTCTTTTTAACAGAAATGGTAACAAGTTCTTTGTTAATTACAGGTTTGGACGTGCCGGGAACAACTCGAGGTTGAACAAGTTCGTTAATTTTTTCCGCTATCTTTATTGATTCACTACTTCCCATTAAAAAGAAATTTTGTTCGTCTAACTTGTAAGTCTTTATAGGTAGAATCTCTTCTAAAAATGTCATATCGTAGGTAGACGTTAAAACAATATAACTTTCATCATCGTAATTCTCTTTCTTTTCAATATGAGTAGGCGTTTCATTAATTTCTTGTGATGCTATTAGTAAAGACTCATCGTATGTTTCTGGAATTTCGTTTAAATAATTTATTAGTTCTTTAATTTGATCCTTTTCCCCTTCTTTAGCAAGTACAGCGTAGTAACTATCCTCAAAAAAGGCTACTTTACAATCAAATATTTTTTCTAAACGGGTTAGGTCATACTTTGATTCAAAGAAAAGCAAATATTCTTGATTTTTATCTAAAGAATCTTCCTTTGAAGAGACTCGCATAAAATTTGTTGATGAACTTTCTTCAGAGATATTTTCATTTTCAATGAATAAAGGCAAGTCATTTTCAAAGGCAGAAGCTTTTTTACCTATTAATACAGTATCTTCATCGTAAAAGATTGTATTTAAAGAATAAACTTCATTCAGCATTCTTAAAAAATGTTCTATATGTATTTCATTTGAATTTATAGCGAAAAAGGTGTCGGGTAATTCTTCGGTTTTTATCCAATTCCAGCCAATGTATGTAAACAACATATCTATAGCGTCATTTAACTTTATTTTTTCAAAGTTTATCTGTTGAAAAGTGTATGGTTCATATCCATAAAAGGTTATCCTATCGTCCTTTATTTCGAAATTGTTCATTGGATAAAGAGATTTGATTGTAATTACTTTTTTTGAAGTAGAGACTTCTTTTACAGGCCCTTTACTGATTTTGTAATTAGCTTGTTCAAAAATTTCCTCTTCGAAAGAAATTTTGTAAATGGTCTTTGAATCGTTTGGATAAATTTCAAACTTACTTTGCGTTTCAAAAAATACGATATTGGCGTTGGTGGATGAGTCATAATCTATGAAAAAACCAAAGAAAAATGAAGGTAATAGTAAAAAAATAAAGAAAAGAGATTTCTTCTGCCTCGGCATGAGACCCCCTTAAAATTCAGTAAAAACAGTATAAATTTGTTATTTTAGTTGGGTTTAAAAAATGCCTTTAGAAAGTTTTAGAATATGGATATGTTTTAGAATATTTTCTTATTACTTTAATTATACCATAAAAACTTAAAAACTCTCTTTAATAGTCATTTGCGTTGTAACTCTTTTGAAATTGAAAAACGCCCTTTTAGGGCGTCTTTATTTTTTTGATTTTATCATTAGCTTTGTGATCAGTTTTGCAAATGTAGTTTTATCTTCGATTTCTAATCCTTCAAGTAACAAAGATTGATTGTAAAGTAATTCAGCGTAATCTTTAATTTCTTCTGAGTGGGGATCTTTGTGGTATATATCTGTTAATATTTTAAATACTTGATGATCAGGATTTAGCTCTAAGATCTTTTCAGCTTCAAAAGGTAGTTGCTCTAAGTTTTTTAGGGTTTTTTCCATGTTCAAGGAGATTGCTTCGTTGGCACTTACTATACATGCGGGGGATTCCTTCAATTTATCTGTTAATCTAACATCTTTTACTTTGTCTTTAAGATACTCTTTTATTTTTTGGAGCAAGTCTTTGTTTTCTTCTTCTTTTTCTTTAAATTTTTCATCTATTTTTACATTTGAACTGCTGATCGATTTGAATTCTTTTCCTTCGTAGTCATGCATCAATTTGATGAGAAATTCGTCTATTTCATCTGTTAAGTACAACACCTCATAACCTTTTTCTTTGAAAGTTTCCATTTGAGGTAGGTTTTCAATAATATCTTTGCTTTCCCCCACTGCGTAATATATGTAATTACCTTGATCTTCTTTCATTTTTGAAATATATTCTTTAAGGGTTACCATATTTTTATCAGACGTAGAACTTTCGAATAAAAGCAGATCTTGAACTTTTTCTTTTTCCAGTATATTTTGGTACAATCCTGCTTTTATAACCTTTCCAAATTCTTTCCAAAATTCCACGTACTTTTCTCTTTCGTTTTCGAGTTTTGATTTTAAAGCATCTAATATCTTTCTTTCAATATTTTTTCTTATTACTTTTAGTTGTTTGTTTTTTTGGAGTATTTCTCTTGAGATATTCAAAGAGAAGTCTGGAGAATCCACCAATCCTTTAACGAACCCCAAATAATCGGGGAGAACTTCTTCACAGTTTTCCATTATAAAAACGTTCTTTGAATAGAGGTTTAAGCCCCTTTTGTAATCTTTACTGAAAAAAGTAAAGGGCAACTTAGAAGGAATATAAAGCAAAGCTGTAAATTCAACCGTTGTTCCTTCAGCTTTGAAATGAATAACATCGAAAGGATCGTTCCAATCGTAAAAATGTTCTTTGTAGAACTCGTTGTATTCATTTTGAGATATTTCTTCTTTGTTTTTGTTCCATAAGGGAACCATCGAATTAAGTATTTTATCGGTTATCTTCTTTTTACCTGCTTCTACTTCTTCTTCCCATTTCATTTTTATGGGATATTTTATATAGTTAGAGTGTTTTTTGACTAATTCTTGAATTTTATATTGGTCCAAATAATTTTCATCCTCATCTAGATCGTCTTTCAATATTAGGGTAATCTTAGTTCCTCTATTGGCTTTTTCACACTCTTCAATTGAATAAGTTCCTATTCCATCGGATTCCCATCTCACACCTTTATCCTGATCCCATTTTTTTGTTTCTACAATAACTTTTTTCGCAACCATGAATACCGAATAAAACCCAACTCCGAATTGCCCTATGAGGTTTATTATAGTGTTTTCCTTATCTGCCGTGGGGCTGTCTCCCATTTGAGCCTGTTTTAGTTGTTCCAGAAAGTTTTTAGTGCCTGATTTTGCAATAGTTCCCAAGTTTTCGATTACTTCTTCATAAGACATTCCAATACCGTTATCTTCAACTATCAAAGTGTTGTTATCTTTGTCTATTTCAATCCTTATCTGCAATTCAGTATCATTTTGTAGAACGCCAGGGTCTTTTAAAGATAAGAATCTGATTTTATCAAGCGCGTCCGACGCGTTAGAAATCAACTCTCTTAAAAATATGTCTTTGTGAGTGTAAATGGAGTTTATTATTAGATTGAGTAATTGTTTTGTTTCTGCTTGAAATTCTTTTACTTCAGGCATTTATTTTCCCTCCTGCTTTTTAGAATCTTAGTGTACTTATAAACTCTAACCAAAAAATAATTATATCGAATCTTTTTGAAGGTTAATTTTCTGTTTTTTTATTATTTTTATATAGAGAACTTTGTTGAGCTCTTGAACTCATTTTAGAATGCAAAGAATTTTGATATATTTTTTTATTATGCTATAGTATTTTTGAAAGTAATTTGATAAAATAAAAATATACACTGAATAACGCATTTTGGGAGATGGTTTAGTGTTTTTTTGGAAATTTGCCCTTCGTAATTTTTTAAAGAAGTGGCAAGTAAGTATTTTGCTAGTATTGGGGGCTATCATCCCTTCTTTGTTGACTGTTTCTTCTCTTTCCCTTAATGATTCGATAGTTTCATATAGAAAAACTCAAGTGGAAGTTAATTTTGGCCAAGCAGATGCCTTTATTGTTAATAATAGGACATCTCCATTTCTTTCTTTTCCTTTGTCACAAATGATTTTAGACGATCTAAAAAGCAATCCCCAAGTAAAAAACATTCTGCCGGTTTCGGAAAGTTTTGGAAGAATAGAAAATAACGGACGTTTTTTGGAAGTTTTGGTTGTTGCGGTTGAAGAAGAAGACCTTTCAAACTTTGTAGGTCAAACTATTGATTTAAGCCCTGGTAAAATAGTTGTATCTCAGGATATAGCAAAGGAAATTGGAGTTAATGAAGGAGAAACCATTGTAATTCATATGCCTGGAGGTTCAAAAAATTTAGAGATTTCCTATGTTGGTGAAAAAGGTTTTTTGAATTACCGAGGAGAGATGGCACAGTATCCAGGATCAGTCTTTGTTAATGTATCAGATTTCAAAGGTAATACAGTTTTCCCATCCAAGGCGTATGTAGATTTTGTTGAATCTGAAAATGCACATATTTCTGATATTTCTCTCCCTTCAAATTTGGAGATTAATAATATAAAAAAGGATTTTTTAAATTCTCCCGCAAATGAAATTCTAGGATACATTGTTTTTGCCTTTAGTTCTTTTTCCATATTAGCGGGTTTAATATTAGTTATTGTTTTCGGGAATAATTTTGCAAACGAGCAAGAAAAAACGGTGGGTATTTTAAGAATTTTAGGTTTTAAAAGATTTAAGATCTTATTTCTTTTCTTTATGGAGGCTTTGTTATATTTCGGGATATCTTCTATAATAGGAGTCATTTTGGGGGCGAAAATAGGAGCAGTCCTGTTAAACCAACTTGGTGAAATTGCATCAGGTCTAACTTTCGAAACTTTTGGAAGTTTTACAACCGTTCCTTATGAATTAAGTGTTAGAACAATAATATTTGGTTTTTTAATAGGTATTGTAATTCCGTTGATTATTTTTATGATTAAAGGGTTACATATTTCCAACAATTCTCCTGTAGAATCCTTGAAAAAAGATGTGGAGGCATACGTTCCTCATGGTATTAACGGATGGTTTTCCCTTCTTTTTATTATATCTGGTATTCTTTTAATGTCCTTTGCAAATGAGTTTGAAATTCTGGGATTAATTCTAATTTCATTGGGATTAGTATTTGTATTCAAAAACCCTTTATTTAATGTTGGGTTATCCATTTTTCTTATGATCCTTAGTAAAACATATTTTTCTCTCTCTTCAGAAGTATTAACTTTTAATTTTATTTTTCAAAGATCTTTTTTATTCGGTTTTATCGTTGTTCTTTTTTTTACTTCTATAATTCCAATTTTAAAAAGGTTTTCTAAGGTGTTTTCCTCAAAGAAGAGCGTTCCTTTTCTTTTGGGATTTTCGTATGTTGAGAGATTCCCAGTGAGAGTTTTAATGCTTTCTTTGATGTTTGGTATAATTATTTTTGGTTTGATTGTTATTTCTTCCATACCGGCGAATTTGGTTAAGTTTGTGGATACTTCTATGCAAGAAGGATTGTTTGGATACAATTTTTTGGTTGTATCAAACCCTATAAAAAACCTATTTTTTTCTGATGATATAGCTGTTTATGAAGGAATAGAAAAACCAACTAAGGTTCAAGTTGCCCTGCTCAATTCACAGATCATAGCTTTTGTTGACAATACTTTTCTTGAATCGGCGATAATTCCATCGGAATCAGTAACAGATTGGAGAGAAGAACTGAAGAGTAAAAATACCGTTCTTTATGGAAAATTTAGTGATGAAGAAAAAGTCCCAGAGTACGTGAAGGGTAATCTTTCTTCTATTACACCCTTAGGTGGAGAATCTAACGTTTCTTATGATGTTGTTGGTTTTTTTGACTTAAAAGATATTACAATTCCTGTAAAATATGTTGCAAATATAGTTTCTAAACCTAATAGTGTGAAAAGTATCGATATACTTTTAGGGAATGTGCCTAAAGAAAATATTGACGAAGTCAAGCAGAAATATATGTCAAACTTTGATTATCCCATTTTTATAGAAGAGGAATTACAAACCATCTATAATGGTGTTGATGATATAATTTCTCTAGCAACAGGGATGCTCTATCTTGGTTTGATTAGTGGATTTTCAGGACTGGCGCTGTATTCTGTAAGATCATGTATAATTCGCCAAAGAATAATCGGAACTCTAAGGGCTATCGGTTCAAGTTCAAAAGATATAACCAAGGGACTTCTCATTGAAAATTTCAGCATTGTATCCGTAGGAGCTTTCATTGGTCTGGTGGGAGGTTACCTAGTTGCAAAGGATGTAATTTTCGCCATCTTTCAATTTTTAGGAAATGTTGATTTTTATTTTCCTTTGTTGAATGTAGTTGGAATAATTGGAATGGTATATTTAATCACTTTTCTAACCTTGATGATACCTTCGTTTTTAATAACTAAAATCACACCAGCAGATAGTTTGAGGGAGATTGGATAATGGAAGTTGAGAATAAAAATAGTGCTTTGATAAAAGCGATTGAATTGTACAAAGTGTACAACGATAAGAGAGTAAAAGTAGAGGCTTTAAAGAACATTAACCTAACGATTAAAAAAGGTGAATTTATTGGTATATTAGGGCCTTCAGGTTCAGGTAAAACCACCTTACTAAATTGCCTTTCGGCAATAGATAATCCTACCAGAGGGGAGATTTACTTTAAAGGGGTTCCGTTCCAAAATTTGAAAGAAGAAGAACGGACTTCCTTCAGAGCCAAAAACATGGGCTTTGTGTTTCAATTTTTTAATCTTATTCCGGTTTTGACGGTTTTAGAAAATGTTCAGTTGCCTTTGCTAATCTTAGGAGAAAAGAACAAAACCTCAAAAGACAAAGCTTATGAAGTTTTAAAGAAGGTTAAGCTTGATAGTAAAGTAGAAAGATTCCCCTATGAACTATCAGGTGGAGAGCAACAAAGAGTTGCTATTGCAAGGGCTATAATACATTCGCCAGAGGTTATATGGGCTGACGAACCAACAGGAAATCTTGACAGTGAAAACGGTGAAATAATAATAGAACTTTTGGAGGAAATAAGAAAAGAAAAGGGAACAACGCTTGTGGTAGTTACCCATGATTTGAATATTGCAAAAAGAGCCGATAGAATTATTCAAATTAGAGATGGAATTATACAAGAAGTTTAATTATTTGATGAATTTTGATATAATATAAAAAGAAGGGGTTGTAGCGCAGCGGGAGCGCGTTGCCTTCGCAAGGCAAAGGTCGTGGGTTCGAATCCCATCAACTCCACCATATTGAATTAGCCGCCTCACCTTCGGCGCGCAAATTTCCCAAATTTTACTCTCTTCTGTCGAAAAACTTCTCATAAGCCGAAATGTTAGTGAAATTCCTTATATTGCCGAGATATGAGGACAAAAAGTCGCATTTTCACTATTACGCTTTTTATTAGATTCGGTTTTCTACTTTCAAAACTGGTAAAGTCTAAGCCTGAGGCTATCAAAGAAACGGATAAAAGGCTACGGTTTACGAACCTTCGCTCACATGCAGCAAAGTCGGACTTTTCAGATACACTCGGAACGTTATCTGAAATTGTGCTTAAAAAAAGAAAGGAAGGGGAAATATGCTTAAAGTATCAGACTACATAGATGTTAAAAAGAAAGCAGAGGAATTAGGATGCAATATACCAACTTCCATAGCACTTTTACCTCGTAATTATGAAGTAGCCGTAACTAAAGAAGATCTTCTTCATGAAAGTACAACATCAACTGTGAGGACACTCTGGCGACAAAATAATGTAATTGAAACACCACTTGAACAATCGGGTGAAAAATTCTCTTTTATATCTGAAAATGCATTTGAATGGGTTGGACCCACTATTTTCATTTCAGCAATGTTATTAAGTGAAAATCCACATTTAGTGTCAATTACTCTTAATGTCATCTCAAATCATCTAACAGAATGGTTTAGAGGAATTCCGAGGGATAGTAGGAAGTCAAAACTTCGTATAGTTACGGAAACTAAAAGTGGACATTATAAAAAAATAGAATACGAAGGTCCACCAGAAGGATTAAAAGATCTTCCTAAGATAATTAGAGAGGTACACAATGAATAGTGAAATAGAGTTGTTTTTAAAAGATTTTTACGAAGTGATAATAGAATGCGGAAAATTTTTTTTTATTAGTAGAGATAAAGAATTTCAGCAAGAGGCTGTTAAGAAGTTGACAAACCTTAAGCATAGAACCATATCTTTGAAGGAACAAATGATAAAAGTTGAAGATGAGAATTCTGCAAACGCTATGCTAAGCTTAGAAAGTTTAATAGATGCTATGGTTAATGAGTTGGAGATGTGGATTGCATTAAAAGAAGACGATCCCAATAAAGCATGGGATTTTCTAATAAATGCTCAATCTGCAGTTAGGACAGCAGCACAAGCACATAGCATAGCAATAGAGCTAAATGCAGAAGGATATGAAAATAAGTTACATTTGATAGAGAAACTTCTTTTCCCTCCTCAAATGTTTGTTAGTCCTAGTTTTATTATTGAAAAAGAAGATTGTTCTATATGTGGGAAGGAATATGGAGAATGTGAACATATCGTGGGCAAAGCTTATATGGGTAAAATGTGCTATAAGAAAATAACAAAAATCAAGGAGATTAAAGAAATATCAATAGTTGAAGAACCGGCGAACAAACATGCAAGAATGTACAGGTTTACTGGTGATGGAGTAACAAGAGACTTTATGACTTGGAGGAAGATTGAGAAAAATGAGTAAGAGCACAACTTCATATAACAGAGAGAGTGTGGCTTCGGAGCTTTGCGCCTACGTCCAAATCCACCTTCGGTGGACTTTCAGATTTGTGTCAGCCGTAATATGACATTCCGTCTGCCTCCAAAAAATTCTCAAGGGTGATATGAATGGTCGATAACAGTAAGATTGAGAAAGATATAAAAAATTACTTTAAAGAAGTTTACAGTATATACTCACAAGGAGATTATACGGAGTGGACTTACAGAACTCCGTTTGAAAATCTTATTAAAGGGTTAAATCCAGATTATAATCTTACTCAGGAACCGAAAAGAGCTGCTGGGCTTGGTGCACCTGACTTTAAGGCGTTTTATAATAACCGAAAAATTGGTTTTATAGAAACAAAAGACCTTGGAGAAAATTTAGATAAAATACTTGAGACGGACCAACTTAAAAAATATATTGAAAGTATTGATAATCTGATACTCACTAATTATCTTCAATTTGTTCTTATTAGAAAAGGGCGCAAGGTTTATGATTGCGATCTTTTCATGCTTTCCGATTTGGATAAAAGAAATTTATCTATCTCTAAAGAGAAAATAGAAACATTTGCCTCTCTCATAAATGAATTTTTTGAGTATAAACTACCAACAATAGTATTAGCTGAAGAACTGGCTGTAGAACTCTCTAAAAGAGCGAAATTATTGAAGGAACTGGCTAAAGACCAACTTTTAAATGATTTGGAGAAAATTAAAAATAATGAATCTCCTTCATCAATCTATGATTTTTATCTGGGTATAAAAGAACTTATCAAAGATGTAAAATTAGAGGATTGTGCAGATGCCTATGCCCAAACCATCACCTATGGCCTATTTTTGGCTAAGAAAAGTTGCCGAGGTAAATTAGATAGAAGAACAGCATCATACTATATCCCCAGAAATGTTGGTGTGATTAAACGTATCTTCTTGAACATTTCTGGTGAAGAGTTTCCTCCAAATATCTCATGGATTGTAGATGACATTATCGATATACTAAATGCTGCAAAGTTAGACGAGATTCTAATTAAAATTGATAAGCGTGGCAAAAAGGACAAAGATCCAATAATATTTTTCTATGAAGATTTTTTGAATTATTACGAGCCTGAGAAGAGAAAACATCTCGGAGTTTATTATACACCCCGCCCTGTTGTAAACTTTATTGTAAATTCTGTACATTCAATTTTGAAGAAGCACTTTGATAAATCATTAGGCCTTGCAGATGACAGTGTAAATGTTCTTGACCCTGCGATTGGAACGGGAACTTTTTTCTGGATAACTTTTCTTGTTGCATTGGGAGAATTAAAGAATCAAGGGTTAAGAGGTATAATTTTTGATAAAATCGAGAATCACCTTCTAAAGCATTTTTATGGATTTGAAATCTTAATCACGCCTTATGTAATCTCACATTTAAAGATTACAGACCTACTTCAGAGATGGCATTACAGGTTTAAAGATGACGATAGAATACAAGTTTACCTTACAAACACATTAGAACAATCAGAGGTTCATGATCCTTTACTGTTCATGAGAGAAATAACAGAGGAAAGCAGAATTGCAAATCAAATAAAGACGGAGAAGCCAATTCTTGTTGTAATGGGTAATCCACCATATTCTGGAATATCTGTCAATAAGGGAAAGTGGATTGATGATTTGTTGAAAAAAGGCTATATAAGAGCAGATGGAAGCAAAGACGATGGTTACTATAAGGTAGATGGTAAACCTCTTGATGAGAAAAACCCTAAATGGCTTCAGGATGATTATGTGAAATTCATAAGATATGCACAGTGGAAAATAGATCAAAATGGTGAGGGCGTTGTAGGTTTTATTACTAATCACAGTTATCTTGATAACCCAACATTCAGAGGGATGAGGGAATCTCTACTGCAAAGTTTTGATAGAATCTTCATCTTAAACTTGCATGGAAATTCTTTAAAGTCAAGTATGATAGTCCCCTA
>NZ_AZRM01000006.1 GCF_002895605.1 Petrotoga miotherma DSM 10691 | reverse complement strand
CCAAGTTTTTGATGGATTTTGGGGACATAAATCTTGTTTTAGTTGACAAGAATGGTGTATTGAATAAAAATGTTCCAGAAAGCTGTTTGCATGAATATCACAAAGAATTATCAAAGATAACGAATCAAGAAAATATAATTGGGCATCTCTCAGATGCTCTTTTTGGTGCAGATGTGTTCATAGGCGTATCCAACAGAAGTGATAAAAAGTGCTAAAATCGATGGAGCAAGCGAACTAAAAATATTTTGGAGGATCATAATACCTTTATCTCAACCTGTAATAGCTGCCTTAGCTGTGTTATCGTTTACTTGGAGATGGAACGATTATATTTGGCCTTTGTTAGTTGTTAGCTCACCAAAATATATGACCCTTCAGCTTGGATTGGCATTATTCTCAGATGAGCATACCGTACAATGGGGATCTCTTTTGGCAATGACAACACTCTCTTTAAACTTCCCCATACCTGAAAGCAGTCTCACGGCAAATAAGGACAAGGGGATTTCAAAGAAGATTGGCTTAAAACCCTTATTCTTTGGGGCTGGTTTAAACAGCCTCTAGCCTGTAGGACGGTTAAGTCCATCAGGTTACTTTTGCGAAGTATGTTTAATGCACCGTTGCAATCAGCATTGATAATTGTGCCTTGACAAGTTTTATATTGCCCCCTGGATACGCGTTTTCCGCTAAAGCTGTATGCCTGCGGATTATCGGCATTGTAAACAGGAATATCATCGTTGGCGAAAAAGTCAGCCTTTGAAGTATAACTTTCTTCCTGCTCAATGTAGTTAATCCCGTAACGCTCGCAAAGGGACTTGATTTTAAGGCGCAAATTACCATGTGATATTTGGACAAACTTTTGGTTATTGCTCTTACCAAGGTTGATATTACGCTTCCAGTCAAGGTTATAGCCTAAGGCAATATTGCCAATATCGTTTTCGATGCAGTAGTTAACGATAATTCTTGCAGTTTTGTTCATATAATAGTTAAGACGGTGATTACGTTTCTTGGTATTGATATATTGGCGATTGGTTATACCCTTAATCCCTTGCTTGTCCTTGATAGACTGCAACCTTGCGTTTTCTTTGTTATACCACTGGTTAATTGATTTTAATCGTTTACCGTCCACGATAAAGGACGCCCCAGTGTTTGTAACACAAGTTGCGAGGTTGTCAAGCCCAAAATCTATAGCAAGAGCGTTACCTGTATTAAGGTTAAGGTTTTCTTCTTCCTGAACGTATACAAATTCAATATCAAAGAATTTAGAGTTGTACTTAGGGAAGATACGGATTTCTTTTACTTGCTTTTTATTTAGCCTTTCAGGAAATGGAAGTTTAACTTCTCCAAATTCCTTCTTGAAGGCAATGGACATAGGCACGGTAAAATAACCGTCCTTAACCTTGAAACGCGGGATAATCAGCATAAAGTATCCATCTTTTGGAAGATAATGCGGAAGCCGAATGTCTGAAAACTTGTAATTGCCCTCTTTAGCCTTAGAAATAAGTGCAAAGAAAGATTTAAAGTTGCGGTCGACTACTTTCATGGTTTGTTGTGCAATGTCTGTATTAAGAAGTTGATAGTTTTCGTTCTCTTTACAGATATGGTAGGCTGATTCGTAGCGTAAATACTTTTTCTCTATAAAGTAATATTGGCGAATAGCATATAAGGTTGAGTTATACAGGTTTTTAGACAGCTTACATAATTCTTTAAGGGCAATATATTCTTGTTTGTTTAAATTTCTTAGTTGATTCTTTTGGGTACGATACGTAATATCACCTCATTCCAATAGCATTATAACATGTTTTTGCTAGGAATGTAATTATTCGCATTAGATAATATTAGATGTCTGTGAAAAAGATTGGTTAGATCATAATTCGAGTCTTTGAGGTGGTAAACCCCCTCAAACTCCCCAAAAACAAAAATCTCTTCTTTTAAAAGATCTTCGTTTGCACAATGCTGCAAACAAATGATATCATATCCTCGACTCTTTTTGAAAGGAGACAAGGGAAAAATGGAGGCATTCGATATGGAACTAACCAGAAAACGCCTCGAAGGGGATTCAGGGTTTGGCAGAAAAATATTTGAAATCAAGTAAAAAAGAGAAGTCAGAGATTATTTCAAAGTATTGTGAGTTAACAAAAGTAAAAAGAGCTACAGCTGTAAAAAGATTTGAAAGGTATAAGAAGAGATATCTGTTTCAAGAAAGAGACACTCAAAAGAATTCAAAAAAGAAAAGAGGACCAAAGAAGAAGTATGAACCTATTCATGAAATAATTTTGTGGAAATGTTGGGGATTATCTGGATGTGTTTGTGCTGAAAAACTTCAGCTCCATGTTGGAAGTATACATCGAGGAATTGAAAAAGAATAACAGATTTTCATTGTATGAACTTTCAAAGACAGAAGAAGCAAAGAAGGTATCCTTAGGTACATTGAAAAGAATGATAAGTAGATTTCCTAAGGTATCTACAAAGAAGCATAAAGGTAATGCATTCATATATCAAAAGGTACCAATTTCAGCAAACTTTGGAAGACATGCCCTTGAAAAGGTAGGATAACGATAAAACTATACTTAAAGTACTTTTTGAAAAGGTAAAAGGGGATAACAAAGTTAATCTTTCAAGAAGTAGGCCTTACAAGAAAAATGATAACGCTATAACTTCTTCATACCCAACTTTAAACTAAAAAACAAAGTAAAGAACGACAAGGGTAAAACAGTAAAAAAAAAGAATATGATAAACTTAAGACACCATACCAGCGTTTGCTTGAAAGCAATACTGTTAGCGAAAAAACTAAATCTCAACTAAAGAAAACATACGAAAGTTTAAACATGGTAAAATTGAGAAAGGAAACACCCCGAAGGGGGTTCAAGGAAATAAACATCCTTAAGAAGCGGAAGCCTGTCCTCGTGGATAAATTATACAACATTCAACTAACAAAAAGCAAATCAAGTTCAAAGACATAATTACTATCTAACCATTACCCTATTTCAATGACAATTAATTATGATCTAACATGTCATGTATTAAGTGAAAAGAAAGGAGAATGGTGCTTCCTTGAACTCCTTTGGGGGTGTTTTCTATGGATGAATTCAGCGGTATCCGCACCAAATATTTCTATGATTCCTGTAATGGTTGTATTTTTAGCCTTTCAAAGGTATTTTGTAAAAGGTATAACAATGGGATCTCTAAAATAAGAAAAAAGGGGAGGAGAAAATATGGTGGATGCACTTTTCATAGGGGCTCACCCTGATGATTATGAGGCTTTTGCAGGAGGAACAATACTTCGATTGAAAAACGAAGGGAAGAGTTGTGGGGGAATAATCTTAACCGATGGCTCCGCAGGGAAGAACAACGATGTCAACGTAAGAAAATCGGAGGCAGAACGTGCTGCAAAATCTTTGAAACTTGATTATTTTGAAATGATAGGAATGAAAGACGGATATTTAGATGAAATTGATAATTTAGCCGCATTAATAGCAAATCTTATACGTAAGTATAGGCCCAAAATCCTTTTCACACATTATTTCGAAGATAAGCACCCCGATCATAAGGCAATTGGAGAAAGTACTATAGCTGCCTTATTTTTAGCTAGAACGAAAAGAGATGATTTAGAAAATGAACCCTACAATTGTTCCAACGTTCTTATGTTCATTTCTGATATCACAAAGATTCCTCAATCTAAATTCCTTGTAGATATTACTGATTTTTTGGAAGATAAAATCAAGGTTTTAAGATTATACGAATCTCAAACGGAAGTCTTACAGCCCATACCTTTGATGAACAAATATATAGCAGCCGATGTTTTAGAGGGAAGAAACAAAGCCGTAGAAGTATTTTATCCTTTTATACTAACTTTTGATGAATATATATGAAAATAAAAGGATTTTGTTCTTAATTGGTTTTAATTGAGTATAATCACTCTTAATTCTCATTAACTTCAAATAATTAGATTTGACTTTGTTGATTATAAAAGGTATAATAAAAATAATTGTTGAAACGTTTCAATAAGGAGGAGATTATGTCAAGAATAACAATAAAAGATGTGGCTAAAAAAGCTAAAGTATCAGTTGGAACCGTTTCAAGAATAATAAACGGTGAAAAAAATGTTACCAAAGAAAATTTACAGAAAGTGTCGAAAGCTATTGAAGAACTAGGTTATGTCCCAAACACTTATGCCAGAGGTTTAGTTTCTGGTAAAACTAAATCAATATCCATAATAGTACCTATGATTCGTACGGACTTTTATGATAGATTAATTAATTCTGTTGACAAAACACTTCTTAGAAAAGGTTATGAAAGTTCAATATTTCCTCTGTTGTCTGAATATAGATTAAAAAAATTTTTAGAGAAAAGTTCTATTCTTTATCATTCGGATGGTATATTAATGTCCTCATTGCCTGTGAATAAATTATTTAAAGAGGGGAAAGTCCCAACCGATAAGCCGGTTATTTTATTGGATATGGAATCAGAATATTATGATTGCGTATACATTGACAATTATGAGATAGGTAAAATCGCTGCAAAAATACTTATTGAAAAAACCGATAACATACTAGTTTTCACCTTTATTGAGCCTGAAAACATTTTTACTTCCGGTGTGTTTGAAAGAAGGGTTAAAGGTTTTGAGAATATTTTAAATCAAAACAGTATCCATTTTTCGAAAAAAAATATTTTTCACAGTGAATTAAATCTACATTATGCTTTAAATGAGGCTTTATCTGTACTAAAAAAAGTTCAGAAATTTCCAGTAGGTTTTTTTGCAACAACTGATTTGTTTGGTTATGGAATCATTTTAGCAGCAAAAAATTTAGGTATGGAGGTCGGGAAAGATGTATTCATAGTAGGTGTAGATGGACAACCGTGGACCGAAGATATTGGATTAACCACTATAAAACAACCAATTGAAGAGATGAGTGACTTAGCAACCAACATTCTTTTAGACAGGATTTATTCAAAATATTCGGTATCTAGCAGGAAATCTATAAAGTTTGACCCAATAGTGGTTAGAAGAACTTCTGCGTAGTTTGGTATTACTCATTAAAAGGATGAAAAAATTTTAAGGAGGAAAAGAAAAATGAAAAAAATATTTTTGTGGATGGTAATAGTGTTTGTCAGTGTTTTTATGTTCGGTAAAACTGAGTTAGTTTTTTGGCATTATTGGGATGGTGAAAATGGCAAAAAGCTTGAAACATTGGTGGAAAAATTTAATTCTGAGCATCCTGAAATAGAAGTTCAGCCTGTATTTATACCTGGATCGGATTTGTTAATTAAGATTCAGACTTCTATTCTTTCGGGGCAAACACCAGATTTTGCCATTTCAGATATTATTGGAGTTCCTTTGATTTTGGATACTGGTAAAGTTGTTGATCTCATGCCTTTTGTTGAGAAAGATAATTATGACCTAAATGATTTTTATGAAAGCACCTTAGTTTATGGAAGACGTGGAGAGAGTTTATACAGCATTCCAGTGAGTTCAAGTAATCTTGGATTGTTCTGGAACAAAAATTTATTTAAGGAAGCAGGGTTGGATCCAGAAACACCACCAAAAACATGGGAAGAATTAATAGAATTTAGCGAGATAATAAAAGAAAAAACAGGTAAATTTGGTTACGAACTTTTTTTAGATGGAGGAGAAGGGACAACGTGGCAATGGCAAATATTTTTATGGCAAGCAGGTGGAGAGTTTCTTGATCCTATTTCGAATTATAGAAAATCAGCTTTTAATTCAGAGTCAGGAGTAAAAGCACTCCAGTTTTGGGTAGATTTAACAAATAAATACAAAACTTCTCCTATAGCTCCTTGGGGTTTATTTGGCAGAGGTGAAGCTGCGATGGTTATGGATGGGTCCTGGATGACTCAATTTTTCCCCATGCAAGTAGATTTTGAGTTGGGAAGCGCTATTTTCCCATATCCAGAAGATGGAAAACCGGCAACCAATATGGGTGGTGAACAGATATTTATTTTTGAAGGGCCCAAAGCAAAAGTTGAGGCATCATGGGAATTTATCAAATGGTTTACAAGTACTGAAATCCAGATTGATTGGGATAAAGCAACAGGTTTCATACCAGTCAAAAAGTCTGTTGCGGAAAGTGAAAATTACAACGCTTATATAAAAAATACAAATATGCTCCTACTACCATTTATCGAAGTTCAACAGTATGCCCACGCTAGACCTCCAATAAAGGAGTATTCACAAGTCTCTGATATAGTATCAAGCGCTATACTAAGTGCAATTTATAAAAAGAGTACACCCCAACAAGCTCTTGATCAAGCAGCAAAGCAAGTTGACCTTCTATTGAGTAAGGAGTGATTGGATGGTTTCAAAAGTAGGTGGGTCTCTGACCCACCATTTTTTAGAAAAAGAAAAACTAGCTCTAAATATATTTCTCATACCTTCTATTGTAATCATCCTAATTTTCAATATATTTCCAGCTTTTTACTCATTTGTTTTAACTTTCTTCGAGTGGAATGGTTTTAGCCCAACTAAAGAATTCATCGCTTTCGACAACTATATTTCTGCATTAAAAGACCCTGAGTTAAGAAATTCAATAGTAGTTACCCTCATATATTCAGTATTTGTAACTTTTGCTTCGATGCTTTTGGGAGTTCTAATTGCCCTAACTTTAAATAAGGATTTAAAAGGGAAATCTATATTCAGATTAATTTATTTTATCCCCGTCATTACCCCAAGCGTAGCCTCAGGAGTCACCTGGAAATATTTGTTTGATCCATATAATGGAGTGATAAATAATTTGCTTGGATATTTTAATATTGTCGGTCCTCTATGGTTAAACGATCCTTCTTGGGCTCTTTTCTCAGTGTCTACTGTTGGAGTTTGGAAAAGGACAGGATTTTGTATGGTAATTTATTTAGCAGCTTTACAAGATATCTCAAAAAGTTATTTAGAGGCGGCACAAATGGATGGAGCTAATGAATGGCAGATATTTAGATACATTAAATTTCCTTTGCTAACTCCCACATCACTTTTCTTGATTATAACAGGTTTAATTGAGTCGTTTCAGGTTTTTGATTTAGTGTATACTATGACGTATGGCGGGCCCATAGGAGCTACCGATGTTCTTGGATTTTTACTATATAGACATGCATTTAAGTATTTCAATTTAGGTTATGCTTCTGTAGTTTCTGTGTTGATGTTTATTATTCTATTTGTATTATCTATGGCACAGTGGAAATATACGGGAGGAGGTAGGAAAGTTGATTAAGAAAAATTTAAGTGTCAAAAAAATAATTCAATATTTTTTTCTTATATTAGGAGCTTTTATCAGTGTAATGCCTTTCATGTGGCTGGTAACAACTTCTTTGAAACCTCCAGGGAAAATATTTTCAGCACCCTTATTAATTCCTACAAATTTTTATCTTAAAAATTACATTGAAGCATGGCAATCAGTCCCCTTTGCTAGATATATCTTGAATAGTACGATAATGTCTAGTGGAATTGTTTTCTTTCAAACTCTATTTTCAGCAATGGCAGGTTATGCATTTGCTAGATTAAAATTTAAATTTAGGGATGCGTTATTCATAATTTTTCTAATAACAATGATGATACCTGAGCCTGTTAAAATAATCCCAAATTTTTTGATAATAAAAAATTTGGGATGGTATGATACTTACAGGGCTCTTATCGTCCCTCGTGCGGTTAGTGTTTTTGCAATATTTCTTTTTAGACAATTTTTCCTTTCTATCCCATCCAGTTTAGAAGAAGCTGCAAGGATAGAGGGAGCGGGATTGTTCAGAATATTTTTTCAAATAATATTACCAATATCAAAACCTGTAATAGTAACGAATATTTTATTTTCTTTTTTATTTTCATGGAATGATTTTTTATGGCCTTTGATTGTTACTGATTCCGAGAAAATGAGAACTATTCAAGTAGGGTTGTCGTATTTTCAAGGTAGATATGGAATAAGATGGGAACTTTTATCAGCAGCGACTATTTTTGCTATCTTACCATCTTTAATAGTTTTTCTAATAGCACAAAAGTATTTCATTGAGGGAATATCCACCTCTGGATTAAAGGAGTGATGAACTGTGAAAGATAGCGATTTAATTCTATATGAAATTTTTCCTGATCGTTTTTTTAGGGTTGGAACCTATGCAAAAAAATACAAAAAATGGGAAGACTTACCTAATAGAAACAGTCATTTTGGAGGAAATTTGAGAGGAATCAAAGAGAAAATACCCTATTTGAAAGAACTTGGTATAAACTGCTTATATTTAACACCGATTTTTAAGGCTAAAAGACCTCACAAATATGATACTGAAAATTATTTGGAAATTGATCCAAATTTCGGAAATATGAATGATTTTGATGAGTTACTACAAAGTTTACACGAGCAAAATATTAGATTAATCCTTGATGGAGTTTTCCTTCATACAGGTGATCAATTTTGGGCTTTTAAAGAAGCTGAAAAAAAAGATGGAGAATCACCGTATTGGCAATGGTACTTTTTCCATGGATACCCTGTAAAAAGACTTCCTAAACCTAATTATGAAAACTCTGGAATATATTACCTTCCTAGACTGAATCATAATAATGAGGAAGTAATTGATTATTTGAAGCAAGTAGTGAGCTATTGGACTCTAAAAGGAATAGACGGTTGGAGATTTGACATGCCATGGCATATAGGACCAGTTTTCTGGAATGAAATAGTCGGTGTGGCAAAGAATATTAACCCTAATATTATATTAATAGGAGAGTATTGGAATAATCCATCAGAAATACTCGGAGATTATCCTTTTCATGGCGTTATGGATTATATTTTTAGAAACGAAGTGATAAAATTACTCAAAAGAAAAATAAATCCTATTGATTTCGCTGAAAAACTTAAGTATAAAACGAATAGCAAATTTAATCGATGTTGGAATATGTTGGGAAGCCATGATACCAGCAGAATTAGGGGAGTCCTGAAAAGTGATGCAAAAGTTAAAATTGCATTCACCCTTGCATTTACTTTTCCAGGGAACCCGATTATATATTATGGTGATGAAATTGGAATGTTTGGGGGTAAAGATCCGGATTGTAGAAGAACATTTGTCTGGGATGAAAAAAGGTGGGATTTACCAATATACGAACATATCAAGAATATGATAAACTTTAGAAGAACTTTTAACAAGATTCAGAACTTCAATTTTGTAAAATTGGATAACAACGACATAAGTTACTTAATTGAAAACGATGATAGATCATATTTAATAAATATTGATTTAAAGAAATTTCAATCTACAATAAAAAGAGTTTAGGGGGTTTATATGTATTATAAGATTGAAGAAGATGGAAGTTTAACTTATTTTCAAATATTTCCGAAAGAGTACATAATAAGTAACAGATCTTCCACGATGTTGTTGAAAAATTGTATGCCTTTTTCTGTTTTTTCCAACAAGTATGGAACGGTAATCTCAAAAATAAGATTCAACTTTTACCCAAATCAAAGGGCGAGATTTTGGCCTGATGGTATGTCAGCTAATAATGGCTTAACAAAAATGACTGTTATGAGCGATCCATCTGCTTATTCTTTCCTTATTAAATTTAAAAATGTAAAAAATTTAGTGTTCTCATTCACACCTGTTTTTAAAAAAGAATTCAAATTACCTTTTTTTGATAAGATAGAAATTCCTATAAGTTACCAACAGGAAGTAGAAAATAAGTGTTTGACATTTGCTGATGACTTTAAAATTATCATTAAAAAGGGTGAGATAAAAGATCTAATAAAAGGTGAAAAAGTAGCCTTCGTGTTGAGAGCTGATGAGAATAACGAAATAGAGATTATTATTGGGAAAGAAGAAAAAAATTTAGAAGAAAAGAACACAGAATATCTTCGGTATCTAAACAGTTTAACACAAAACAAAGACTTAAGTGAGTTAGAAAAATCAGAGTTCTTATTTACAATGCACACTGCTTTTTCCTCTATAAAAGATTATGATGGGAACCTAGCTTTAGCAGCAGGGGTTAATTATTCTTTCCCGAATAGGACATATTTTAGAGATAGTTTTTGGACTATCCAGCCAATAATGAAAGTGGATCCAAATTTTGCTAAAAACCAAATTTTATTTTTGTCCGAAGGTGTTCACGAAGATGGTAGCTGCCCAAGCGGAGTTATGAAATTAGGTGAAGAAGAATTGGCTTTTATTAGAAGCAAAAAAATTATGTTACCTGAAAAGGCAAAAGAATTTTATAAATACGAAAAAGATTGGTGGTCAAACCATCATGACTCTGGAGGATATTACATAATACTTTTGTCTGATTATATTAATAATACAGGAGACTTGAGTATTTTAAAAGAACGATTTCCAGATGGCACTGTATTGGATAAGATTGGTAATATTCTTAAAAGGTATATTAGTTTAGATACTGATAATGATTTATTATTTGAAAAGCCTTTTGATTCAAACGATTGGGCGGATAATGTGTACAGAAATGGAGCTGTTACATACGATTTGGCGATTCAGATAAAAGCCTTCGAGGAAGCTTCTTTAATATATGATTTAATTGGTGATAAAAAGATTGCTGAAAATACAAGAGAAAAATATCAAAAAATGAAACACAATTTCAACAAAAAGATGTGGAACGAGGGAAAAGGTTATTTTAATGATTTTATTGGAGACTATTTGGAAGATCACTTGAATATAGATACGATATTGGCTTTGCTTTTTAATATAGTAGATGAAGATAAAAAAAGAAAAACTTTAAACGCTATGGAGAGAATGCTTGAAACAAAGAATAACAAAAAGCAAAAGTTTGAAGATTGGGGGGTTATGTCTGTTTGGCCATTTTTCAAATCAAAAAAGCACCTTTTCAGTAAAAGTGTGTTTCCGTACAGGTACCACAACGGAAGTGATTGGCCTTATTTGTCCTCTATATATGCCCTGGTTAAGAAGAGAGAAGGTATGGATTATAAATATCCTTTAACTAGATGGTGGGAATACTCTTTGGAAAAAAGATGGATAAACCCTGTAGAATACTATAGCCCAATCTATGCTCGAGGATCACTCAACCAAGGATGGTCTTCCATGGCTGCAACATTATTTCTTTGAATTATCAACGATTAAAAGTAACTTGAGTCGATTAAGCAGAATTATAAGCGGTTATTGTATAAATAATTAATTTCATTTTAGAACGAATTAATTGTATAATATAAATAAGAATTCATAAAAGGAGATGATCAAGGTGAGTAAAGTCGAAGATTATTTTAACGTGGAAGGTAAAGTAATAGCGATAACGGGTGGAGCCGGTGTTTTATGCTCTGAAATGGCTAGGTCCTTGGGAGAAGCAGGTGGGAAGATTGCTGTACTTGATCTATCGGAAAAAGCTATGGCTATGTTAAGCAATGAATTAACAGAGAAAGGTGTTGAACACATAACGATTAAAACTAACGTCTTGCAAAAAAATGATTTAGTAAGAGCGAAAGATGAAATTCTCAAAACATTTGGTAAAATAGATATACTGATAAATGGGGCAGGTGGCAATAAACCTGAAGCAACAACAAGTAAAGATAAATCTTTTTTTGAACTCCCAGAAGATGCAGTACAGTGGGTTTTTAACTTGAACTTCTTGGGAACATTTTTGGCAAGTCAAGTGTTTGGAGAATATTTTGCAGAAAAAGGTTATGGAGAGATAATAAATATCTCATCGATGAACGCATTTAGGCCCTTGACAAACATCCCTGCTTATTCTGCAGCTAAAGCAGCTGTAAGTAATTTTACACAATGGTTAGCGGTTCATATGAACCACAACTACTCGAAAAAAATAAGGGTCAATGCAATAGCCCCAGGATTTCTCTTAACTAATCAGAATCGATTCTTGTTGACCAATGAAGACGGGAGTTTAACTCAAAGGGGAAATCAAATATTGGATCATACACCTATGGGAAGATTTGGAGAACCTAAAGATCTAATTTCTACAGTGATGTGGTTGATAAGTGATAGTTCTGAGTTTGTTAACGGTGTTGTTGTTCCAATAGATGGAGGTTTCGCCGCTTATAGTGGTGTATAAGTATAATATATATATTTGTTTATAAAAACTATAAAACTCAATTGTATAACTGAAAGTCAATTTAATAAAAAATAGAAGGAGTTGATATAATGGATCAACAAAAAAGCGATATAGCGGTTATAGGGATGGCGGTGATGGGGCAGAATCTTGCTTTAAACATGGAATCAAAGGGTTTTAAGGTATCCGTTTACAATAGAACAAGTGAAAAAACTAAAAGATTTGTTGAAGAAAGAGCAAAAAATAAAAATATTAAAGGGACTTACTCCATCGAAGAACTTGTTAATTCATTAAAAACACCGAGAAAGATTATTCTAATGGTTAAAGCAGGGAAACCGGTTGATGATGTGATCGAGGAACTTTTACCTTATTTGAATGAGGAAGATATAATCATAGACGGAGGAAATTCTTTTTATAAAGATACAGACAGGAGATACGAAGAATTACATAAAAAAGGAATAAGATTTTTAGGAACCGGTATAAGTGGAGGGGAATACGGCGCATTACACGGTCCATCCATCATGCCTGGGGGAGATGAATCCGCATATGAAGAGGTAAAAAATATACTCGAAGCTACTGCTGCTCAAACAGAAGATGGTCCATGTGTTACTTACCTTGGTCCCAAATCAAGTGGTCATTATGTAAAAATGGTTCACAACGGGATAGAGTACGCCATCATGGAATTGATAGCAGAAACATACGATATTATGAGGAAAGTGCTTAAAATGACTCCTCTGGATATGAGTGAAGTATTTAAAGAATGGAACGAAGAACACAAATCTTATTTGATGGAAATTACTTATAAGATTTTAGAGTGGAAAGACGAAGAAACTGGTCAACCAATTGTTGACATTATTCTAGATAGCGCAAAGCAGAAGGGTACAGGGAAATGGAGTGTTCAAGACTCTTTAGACTTGAATATTTCCATACCCACCATAAACGCTGCCTTAAATGCAAGAACCTTATCCTCAATAAAAGATGAAAGGATGAGGATTGGAGAGATATATGAAACCCCCATCGAAATGAATTTAGACGAAAGCTTTATAAATTCCCTAAGGGATGCTTTGTATATTTCAACGATAATTGCTTACGCAGAAGGTATGAAGTTATTGCAAGTTGCATCCAAAGAATATACGTATAATTTAGATTTATCAGAAGTTGCAAGAATTTGGGAAGATGGGTGTATAATTAGATCCGCATTTTTAAAACCAATCCAAAGAACATTTAAAAATGATCCCAATTTAGTAAATTTGATAATTTCTGACGAATTCAAAAGTGATTTTAAGGAGAAAATTCCAAAGTTGAGAGAGGTAGTTTCCCAGATCAAAAAAGCGGGTATACCTATTTCTGCTCTAAGTTCGGCTCTTGATTATTTTGATGGATTAAGTTCAAAAGAGCTGCCCGCGAATTTGATTCAGGCACAGAGAGATTATTTTGGGGCTCATACATACGAAAGAAGGGACAAAGAGGGAATATTCCACACAGAATGGCAAGATATACATAATATATAAAAAAAGGGGGTAAAGAGGTGTCGGAAGACAATACTAACATCGCAATAGTAAATTCCAGCACTTTTGGTATATATTTTCCTGATTTAATGCAAAGATTAAAGAAGATAGGTATCGTTGAAAGAATAACGGTGGACCCTAAAATACCGGCGAAAGAGTTAGCAGCCAAATTGAAAGGTTTTAAGTTTGTTATAGCAAGCGTCACACCAAATTTTACTTCAGAATTTTTTCAATACAATAAAGATGTAAAACTAATCGCTCGCCACGGTATTGGATACAACAATGTGGATATAAAAGCTGCCACGGAAAATGGCGTTATGGTTACAAGGGTTCTTGGTATCCACGAAAGAGATTCCGTTGCAGAACTTGCTATTGCATTGATTCTCATATGTCTGAGACAAATTATTCCTGCGAATAAGGCGGTTGAAGAAAATAAATGGCAAGATAGAAAAAATTTTGTTGGTGATGAACTATCAAAATTGACGGTAGGAATAATTGGTTATGGAAACATTGGAAGCCGTGTGGCTGAGATAGTAAAAGAGGGATTCGGCTCAAAAGTAATAGCGTATGACCCTTATATAGCTGACAAGGTTATAGAAAAAACTGGGGTAACACCTGTAAGTTTTGAAGAACTTTTAAGAACATCCGATGTAATAAGCCTGAACGCTTCTTTAAATGAAGGAAACTATCATTTCATAAACAAAAGAGCTTTCGACTTAATGAAAAACGGGGTTGTAATAGTTAATACGGCAAGAGGAGAATTGATAAACCAGAATGATTTTATAGAGGCTTTAGAATCAAAGAAAGTTTCTGCTGCAGGGTTTGATGTATTAGAAGAAGAACCAATAAGCCCAAATAATCCATTATTGAAATACCCTAATGTGTATATATTGCCTCATATAGGAGGATATGGAAAGTATTCGTTAAGGAAAATGGATGAAAAAATGGTTGAAGACATAGAAAAGTTGATGAAAGGTGAAATTCCCGAACAAATAGTTAACCCTGAAATTATAGAAAAAATTATAACACAATTCAAAGGTAGAAAATAAGTTATTAGTTTAAGGTGATCTGCATCGGCAAAGACTTTCTCAATTTCTATGGATGAGAAGAAGGTTGGAGGAGTAAAGACTTCTTAATCCTTATGGGTGGGGAGCGGGGCGAAGGGGCGCTAAAACTGATT